>JBAZBG010000006.1:0-17994 GCA_041671585.1 Arenimonas sp.
GTGTGGGAGCCGCTTCGGCCGCGATGTCCGTCGCGAGCCGTCGCGGCTGAAGCCGCTCCTACAGGGGCGTGGATTCCAGACATGGAAAAAGCCGGAGGGGGCCCCGGCTTTGGGAAATTATACGCTGGATCCGACGCGCTAGCGCCGGGTCAGTGGCCGCGGACGAAATA
Source organism: Arenimonas sp. (assembly GCA_041671585.1). Lineage (GTDB taxonomy): Bacteria > Pseudomonadota > Gammaproteobacteria > Xanthomonadales > Xanthomonadaceae > Arenimonas. Next base: position 171 of record JBAZBG010000006.1, read on the forward strand.
AAGGGCGACCAGACCGACGATCACCATGACGCCACCGATAGCCCGTAACCGGCTGGCGGATTGCGCCAGCAGGTCGGCGACCGTTCGTTTCCAGGCGTTGGGGGCGGCAAACAGGAGCAAGCCCTCGATCAGCACCACCAGGCACAACGCGGCGAGCAGATCCCCCGACATTCCCGGTCAGCGGTTATCGTTGCCGAAATACCGCAGGAATTCCGAGTTCGGGTCCAGCACCATCACTGTCTTGCCGTCGGCAAGCGAATTGCGGTAAGCCTCCAGGCTGCGATAGAAGGCATAGAACTCGGCATCCTGGCCATAGGCAGCGGCACTGATCTCCGCAGCGCGGCCATCGCCTTCGCCGCGCTGGGTCTGCGCTTCGCGCTCGGCGTCGGCCAGCAGCACCAGGCGCTCGCGTTCGGCTTCGGCGCGGATGCCCTGCGACGCCTGCTCACCCTCGGCGCGCAGCTGGTTGGCGACGCGGGTCCGCTCGGCACGCATCCGGTTGAACACCGAAACCAGGATGTCGCTGTCCTGGGGCAGATTGATCCGCTTGATGCGAACGTCCAGCACTTCGATACCCAGGGTGGACGCGGCGACGTTGATGTTCTTGAGCAAGCGTCCGGTCAGATCGGAACGGCCGCTGGAAACCACGGCTTTCAGGTCCAGCTGGTTGATCTCGTTGCGCAGGGCGTTCTTGACGATCGGCGTCAGGCGCGCTTTCGCCGCGCCCTCGTCGCCGCCGCTGGCGGCCCGGTAGAACGTGGTGACGTTGACGATTCGCCATTTGACGAAGAAATCGACCTCGACGTCTTTCTTCTCGGCGGTCAGGTAGCGCTCGGGGGCATCGTCGAGCGACAAAATGCGGCGATCGAACTTGCGCACGTCCTCGATCATCGGCCACTTGAAATGCAGTCCGGGTTGCAAATCGCTGCGCACGATCTTGCCGAGCTTGAGCACGATCGCAGTCTGGCTTTCGTTGACGATGAAGGTCGAACCCATCGCCAGCAGCAGCGCCAGGATTACCGCGGTGACGATAGTTGTCGTGTTGCGCATATCAGCGATCTCCCTCGCGGCTGGCGGCGCGCGCGGGGCGCTCGTCAGCCTCGTTGCTGCTGGATTGGGGCGGCGAGGAAGACTTCACCGAAGGCAATTGCGAGAGCGGCGGCAGCGGGCTCGGCTGCGTCGATCCGTTCAAGGGCAGGTACAGGATGTTGTTGTCGCGACCGGCCATGACTTTCTGGTTGGTCGACAAGACCTGCTGCATCGTTTCCAGATACAGGCGCTTGCGGGTGACTTCCGGCGCCTTGCGGTACTGGCCGACCAGCAGCGTGAAACGCTGGGCATCGCCCTCCGCCTTGGCGATGGTGGCCGCGCGGTAACCTTCGGACTCGGCCTTGATGCGCTGGGCGGCGCCGCGTGCCTCGGGAACGATCTTGCTCGCGTAGGCCTTGGCTTCGCTCTCGATGCGGCTCTTGTCTTCGCGCGCGCTGATCGCGTCATCGAAAGCGGGCTTGACCTCTTCCGGCGGCCGCGCATTCTGCAGCGTGAACTCGGTAACCTTCAGGCCGGTCTTGTACATGTCCAGCGACTCCTGCAGGTGCTGGCGCGCCGCCACGATCAGCCGGCTGCGCTCGAACAACACCGTGTCCATCGTGTTGTTGCCCACGACCTCGCGCACGGCGCTCTCGGCGGCGTTCTGCAGCGTCTCGCGACCCTGCGACACCTTGCCGTCGACGCTCAGGTCGTCGCGGAAACCGAACAGGAACAGGCGCGGATCGCTGACCTGGTACTGGGCGTTGAACTTGATGTCGACGATGTTCTCGTCCTTGGTCAGCACCCGGACCTGGTCGTCGAGCGACTCGATCTTGGTGGCGTCGACCACAGTCAGGGTTTCGATCGGCCAGGGCCATTTGAAGTTGGCGCCAGGCGTCATGATCCGGTTGAACTCGCCGAACCGCAGCACCACGCCGCGCTGGCGCTCATCGATCAGCTTGAAGCTGTTGAACACCAGCAACAATCCGAGCAAGGGCAGGATCCAGGCGATCGGATTGCCGCCGCCTCCGCCGAAAAGGTCGCGTGCCCGCTGCAGCAGGTTGTCGAGTCCGTTGCCAGACCCTTTGCCGCTCCAAGGGTTCTGCTTGCCTTTACCAGGCTGATTCCAGGCCATGCTTGCTCCGAGGCGGGGCGGTGGTCGCCCGCTCATTTAGTGAGTGTCAGGATTGTAGGTAGGGGCGGCAGGGGCCACAAGCAATAGCTCTTGCAATAAATGTCCGCCTGGCTCGGTGGCAAGACGCTCGGCGGTGGCCAGCGGCATCTCCAGCTTCAGGCGCCATCCGGCTTCGTCGGCCGCTTCTTCGCGCACCGCTCCCAACGCGTGCAGGCGCGCGCGCAGCCTGCCCTGGCTGGGCGCCAGCTGCAGTTCGCCAGTGACCTGGCGATCGATGAATCGCGCGCCAACGGCGTCGCGCAACAATTCCAGACCCTGGCCGCTGACGGCCGACAGCCAGATCCGCTCGCGCACGCGCGTGCTTGGCTCGGAACCGCCACTGGCTGGAATGTCATGGCGCGGCTCGGCGCCTTCGATACGATCGATCTTGTTGAATATCAGTATCTGCGGAATTTCACCGGCGCCGATCTCAGTCAACACGGCGTCGACCTGGCCGATGCGTTCGTCGCGCAGTTCGTCGGCGGCATCGACCACGTGCAGCAGCAAGTCGGCATCGCGCGCTTCCGACAGTGTCGAGCGGAACGCGGCGACCAGGTCGTGCGGCAGGTCGCGAACGAAGCCAACAGTATCGGACAAGGCCAGCGCGCCAGCCGCGCTATCCATGCGCCGCACGGTCGGATCGAGCGTGGCGAACAACTTGTCGGCGGCGTATACGCCGGAGCCGGTCAGAGCATTGAATAGCGTCGATTTTCCGGCATTCGTGTAACCGACCAACGCGATACGGGGGATGGCGTTGCGCATGCGTGCGCGGCGCATCTGGTTGCGTTGCACCTCGACCTTGTCCAGGCGCATCTCAAGTTGCTCGCGACGCTTCTGTAACAGGCGACGATCGGTTTCCAGTCGCGTCTCACCCGGGCCGCGCAGGCCGATCGAGCCGCCACGCTGGCTGTCGAGACCGGTGTGGGCCCGAATCAGCCGGGCGGACAGGTGTTTGAGCTGCGCCAGCTCGACCTGCAACTTGCCTTCATGCGACACCGCGCGCTGCGCGAAAATATCCAGGATCAGGCCGGTGCGGTCGACCACGCGGCGGTTCAGCGCCTTGGCCAGGTTGCGCTCCTGCACCGGACTCAGGGTTTGATTGACCAGGACCACGTCGGCGCCCGTGGCCTCGCAGGCCGCCAGCACTTCTTCGACCTTGCCGCTGCCGATGTAGTGCGAAGCACTGGGGCGCTCGATGCGGGCGGCAATAGTGCCGACCACCGTCGCTCCCGCCGAACGGGCGAGCTCGATGAATTCCTCCAGCAATGAGCCGTCCTGCCGCCCTGGCGGGTAAGGCTGAACCAGCAGTGCGCTCTCGTTGTTGCGCGTGCGCTCGATCACTACCGCCGTCAAAGACTACTCTTGCTCATCATTGCCTTCGTCGGTGCTGGCTACCGGCTGAACTTCGCCGCCACCCGGACCCATGCGCACGTTGCGCGCCGGAACGACGGTTGAGATCGCGTGCTTGTAGACCATCTGGCTAACTGTGTTGCGAAGCAGCACGACGAATTGGTCGAAGCTCTCGATGGTTCCCTGCAGCTTGATGCCATTGACCAGGTAGACGGCCACGGGCACACGCTCACGGCGCAGTGCGTTCAGGAACGGGTCTTGCAAGGATTGGCCTTTGGTCATGATGGACTCCGGTATTTTTATTATTCCGCGCCACGCGGCGCGATCTGCGGCCAAAGGGTCCAGGCCGCCAATACAGCATTGACACTTTACACGTCCGGGCCCTCAGCCGCGAGGGAGAAACAAGTGCAGGGCCGCATTCAGCTCGCGGCCATCGACCGTCGGATCAAGCCAGCGGCCGTCGACTTCGCCGCGCAGCCAGGTCAGCTGGCGCTTGGCCAACTGCCGGGTGGCGGCGATGGCCTGGTCGCGGAATGCCGCCCGGTCGGTGACGCCATCCAGGTGCGTCCAGGCCTGTCGATAGCCAACCGCACGCATCGATGGCAAGTCCGGATGCAGCCGCGGGTCGTTCCGCAGCGCACGTACTTCGTCCAGGAAGCCGGCCTCCAGCATGGCGTCGAAGCGACCGGCGATGCGCTCGTGCAGGACGGCCCTGACCGCCGGCGCCAGGATCAGCTTGAGCACCCGGAACGGAAACGGCTGGCGAGGCGCCGATTGCTGCCATTGACTGATCGCGATGCCACTGAGCCGGTACACCTCCAACGCCCGGGTAATGCGCTGGGGATCGTTGGCATGGATGCGCGCGGCGGCGGCTGGATCGACTCCAGCCAACTCCTCATGCAGCGCCAGCCAGCCACGCTCGAGCGCTTCCCCCTGGATCTGCGCCCGGGTTTCCGGGTCGGCTTCGGGCATCCTGGAGAGGCCATCGAGCAGTGCGCGGAAATACAGACCGGTGCCGCCAGCCAGTACCGGCACCCGGCCGCGTGACGCCAAGTCGTGCATGGCGGCCAGTGCATCGCGGGCGAACTTGGCGGCGGAATAGGCCTGGTGCGGGCCGCGGATGTCAATCAGGTGATGGCGGACCCGGCGCAGCGTCCCGGCATCGGGCTTGGCGGCCCCAATGTCCAGGCCGCGATAGACCAGCGCCGAATCGACGCTGATGACTTCCGAGCCCAGACGCTCGGCCCATTCGACCGCCAGGGCGGTCTTGCCCGAAGCAGTCGGTCCCATCAGGGCGATGGCCAGCGGCCGTTGGTCCCGCATCCAAGTCTCCATTTCCGCCCCTGCTCCGCTCTTGTGTAGGAGCGGCTTCAGCCGCGATGCTCTTCTCAAAAGACATCGCGGCTGAAGCCGCTCCCACAAAAGCGGGTCAGTCGTCGTCGCCCCATTTGGGCATGGTTGGTTTCGGGGGCTTTTTGGCGCCGGCTGGTTGGGCGGCGACGGCAGCCCAGATGCTCAGTGCATCGACCGTGGCGGCCACGTCGTGCACGCGGACGATCTGCGCACCGTTCTGCACGGCAATCAACGCGGCGACCACCGAACCGACCAGGCGATCGTCGACCGCGCGACCGGTGAGCGTGCCGATCATGCCCTTGCGCGACAGCCCGGCCAGGACCGGCACGCCCAGCTCGACGAAGCGCGACAGCTGCCGCAGCAGGCGCAGGTTGTGCTCGAGGTTCTTGCCGAAACCGAAGCCCGGATCGATCAGCAGCTTCTTCTTGTCGATCCCGGCCATCTCGCAGGCAAACAGCCGCTGCGTGAAAAAACTGTGCACCTCGGCGACGACATCCTCGTATTGCGGGTTGTCCTGCATGCTGCGCGGCTCGCCCTGCATGTGCATCAGACACACCGGCACGCCCAATGCCGCGGCGGCATCCAGCGCGCCGTCACGACGCAAGGCAAAAGGATCGTTGATCAGACCGGCGCCCGCGGCCACGGCTGCGCGCATGACTTCGGGCTTGGAGGTGTCGATGGAGATCGGCAGTGGGGTGGCTTGCGCCAGGCGCTCGATGACCGGGATGACCCGGCGCAGCTCCTCGGCCAGTGACACTTCCGCGGCGCCAGGTCGCGTCGATTCACCACCGATGTCCAGGATATCCGCGCCCTGCTCCGCCAGCGCCAGCGCGTGCGCGACGGCGAGCTCAGTGCTGTCGTGCGCGCCGCCGTCGGAAAAGGAATCCGGCGTAACGTTGACGATGCCCATGATGCGTGGGCGGTCGAGCAGCAATTTGCGGCCGGCGCAGTCCAGGAAGGGAGTCGTGTCGAACATTGGCGCAGTCTACTGTGTAGGAGCGGCTTCAGCCGCGATGAATTACGCGAAGAGCATCGCGGCTGAAGCCGCTCCTACACAACACCGACAGGATGGGATTACTCAGGTTTGCGGCGCGGCGCCGCCCAGGGTGCCTTTGGCCGGCCCGATCGAATCCTTCGACGTGCGGCCGGACTTGGCCCAATCGGCCGGGGGTCCCGGGCGACGGCCTTCCATCACCGCATCGATCTGCGTGGCGTCGATCGTCTCGTAGGCCAGCAGCGCCTCGGCCATGATGTGCAGCTTGTCGAGGTTGTCCTGCAGGATGGTCTTGGTGCGCGAGTAGGCGCGGTCGAGGATAGTGCGCACGACCTCGTCGATCTTGCGCGCGGTGTCGTCGGAAACGCTCTTGGTCTGGGTCACCGAACGGCCGAGGAAAACTTCGTCTTCCTCGTCGCCATAGGCGATCGGTCCCATCTCGTCCGACAAGCCCCATTTGGTAACCATGTTGCGCGCCATCTTGGTCGCGCGCTCGATGTCGTTGGAGGCGCCGGTGGTGACCTTGTCGGCGCCGAAGATCAGCTCTTCAGCCACGCGCCCGCCGTACAGCGAGCAAAGCTGCGATTCGATGGCAACCTTGTTGTAGCTGTACTTGTCGCCTTCCGGCAGGTACATGGTGACGCCCAGCGCGCGACCGCGCGGGATGATGGTGACCTTGTACACCGGGTCGTGCTCGGGAACACTGCGACCGACGATCGCGTGGCCGGCCTCGTGATAGGCGGTCAGCGTCTTTTCGGTTTCGCTCATCGCCATCGAACGCCGCTCGGCGCCCATCAGGATCTTGTCGCGCGCCTTGTCGAAGTGCTCCATGCGCACGTCCTTGGCGTTCTCGCGCGCAGCGAACAGGGCCGCTTCATTGACCAGGTTGGCCAGGTCCGCGCCGGAGAAGCCGGGCGTGCCGCGGGCAATGGTCATGGCGTCGACGTCGACATCGAGCGGCACCTTGCGCATGTGCACCTTGAGGATTTGTTCGCGACCGCGCACGTCCGGCAGATTGACCACCACCTGGCGGTCGAAACGGCCCGGGCGCAGCAGCGCCGGGTCGAGCACGTCGGGTCGGTTGGTGGCCGCGATGACGATCACGCCTTCGCCGCCTTCGAAGCCGTCCATCTCGACCAGCAACTGGTTCAGCGTCTGCTCGCGTTCGTCATGACCGCCGCCCAGGCCGGCGCCACGATGGCGGCCGACGGCGTCGATCTCGTCGATGAAGATGATGCATGGCGCGTGCTTCTTGGCCTGGTCGAACATGTCGCGCACGCGGCTGGCGCCGACGCCGACGAACATTTCGACGAAATCGGAACCGGAAATGGAGAAGAACGGGACTTTCGCCTCGCCGGCAATGGCGCGCGCCAGCAAGGTCTTGCCGGTTCCGGGCGAACCGACCATCAGCACGCCGCGCGGGATGCGGCCGCCGAGCTTCTGGAACTTGCCGGGATCGCGCAGGAACTCGACCAGTTCGCCCACTTCTTCCTTGGCCTCATCGCAGCCGGCGACATCGGCGAAAGTGACTTTCACCTCGTTCTCGCCCTGCAACTTTGCGCGCGAGCGGCCGAAGGTCATCGCACCGCGACTGCCGCCCTGCTGCATCTGGCGGATGAAGTAGATGAAGATGCCGATGAACAGCACATACGGCAGGAAGGTCGCCACGATCGCCCACAGCGACGGCGTGTTGTTCGGCTTGGCCTGGACGATTTCGACCTTGTGCCGAACCAGGTCGTTGACCAGGTCACGGTCGTAAGGGCCGAAGGACACGCCCTTGCTCCCATCGGTGCGCTCGAAGTTGACCACGGTGGTACCGCCGGCCTGCGCATCGGTGAACTCGACCTTGCGAACCTTGTCGGCAGTAACTTCACTCAGGAAGCTGGAATACGTCACTTCCTGCGGGCTACTGCCCTGGGGCTTCGAAAAGGTCTGGAACACGGTCATCAGGACCAGCGCCACAGCCAGCGTTACCAACAGATTCTTCACTAGGTCGTTCATTCACTGCTTCCTCGGCCCTTGCCCCACGGCAAGCGCGCTTGATTCGGGTTCAGCGCTTGCCGGTGGCCAGCGCATAGACTTCATTGGATCGACGCCTGGAGGCCGCCGGTTTGCGTATCACAAGCTTGGTGTATCGGCGCCTCAGGTCTGCCACATACGTATCGAACCCTTCACCTTGGAACAACTTGATCAGAAACGTGCCGCCAGTTTTGAGATGGGCGTCGGCAAAATCGCGAGCCAGCTCGGACAAGTACATCGCCCGGGCCTGATCGACGGTGTCCACACCGGTCATATTGGGGGCCATGTCGGAAAGTACAAGGTCGACAGTTGCACCTCCCAGAAGAGATTCCAGCCTTGACAGTGCCTCAGGCTCTCTGAAATCGCCGTGAATGAATTCCACACCGGCGATTGGCGGCATTTCCAGGATATCCAGCGCCAGGACGCGACCATTGTCGTCGCCCCGCTTGCTGCGCAGTGTCCGGCGTACGACCTGCGACCAACCCCCGGGCGCCGCGCCCAGGTCGACCACCACCATCCCCGGCTTCAACAGCTGCCCGCGCTCCAGCAACTCCTCCAGCTTGTAGGCCGCGCGCGAGCGCATGCCGTCGGCCTGGGCCTTCTTCACGTACGGGTCGGCGAAGTGTTCCTTGAGCCAGCGCTGGCTACTCTTGCTGCGGGCGGCCATGACGGGTGAAACCGGCGAAAGGGGGTCCCATGATACCCTTTCGGCCCCACGCTTCCCGGTCCAAACGTCATGTCCACCGCCCTTTCCAACCCCCAGAAACGCTATTTGCGCGGACTGGCTCACGATCTGAAGCCGATCATCATGGTCGGCGCCAAAGGAGTCACGCCGTCGCTGATCGCCGAGCTGGAGCTGGCGCTGGAACAGCATGAACTGGTGAAGGTCAAAGTGGCCGCCGAGGATCGCGAAACGCGAGACGCCTGGATCGGCGATCTGGCCGAGAAATCGGCCGCCAGCCTGGTCAGCCGCATCGGCCACACGGCCGTGTTCTACCGCCGCAGCCAGGACAAGCCGCTGGTCATCCTGCCGAAAGGCTGAGCGCCGGTGCAGCTGACGCTCGAAAATCCGGATTTCCGCTATTCCCTTCGCGGCGTGAACGCCGAAGGCGTGCTGGTCAACGAGCGCCGGCTGGCCGCCAGCTTCATCCTTTCGCCGATGGTGCTGATCGACGCGTGGCGCCCGCGCAGCATTGCGGAGCTTGTGCCCGAGGACATGGAGCCGGTACTGGCGCTGAATCCGTCGGTCGTCCTGCTGGGCAGCGGCGCGACGCTGCGCTTTCCCTCTGCCGCGGTCATGGCCGCTTGCCTGACCCGCGGCATCGGCATCGAAGTGATGGACAACGCCGCCGCCGCGCGCACCTTCAACGTTCTGGCCACCGAAGCCAGAAAAGTCGTCGCCGCCTTCCTCCTGCCGCCCCTGTAGGAGCGGCTTCAGCCGCGATTGCTTGCGACAGTCATCGCGGCTGAAGCCGCCCCTGCAATGCCGGATCGGCTAAACTTCCGCTGTTTGCCCACGCCGGAGCCACCATGACCGACTCGCCCCTGAAGTATCGCCGCGTACTGCTCAAGCTCTCCGGCGAAGCCCTGATGGGCCGCGAGGATTATGGAATCGATCCGCTCGTGATCCGGGAGCTGGCCAAGGAAATCATCGAGGCGCAGAAAGCTGGCGCCCAGATCGGCCTGGTCATCGGTGGCGGCAACATCTTCCGCGGCGCCGGCCTGGCCGCGGCGGGCATGGATCGGGTCACTGGCGACCACATGGGCATGCTGGCGACGGTCATCAACTCGCTGGCGATGCAGGATGCGCTGGAAAAACTTGGCTGCTACGCCCGGGTCATGAGCGCGATCAAGATCAACGAGGTCTGCGAGGATTACATTCGTCGTCGCGCGATACGCCACCTGGAAAAGGGCCGCATCACCATTTTCGCCGCCGGCACCGGCAATCCGTTTTTCACCACCGATTCGGCAGCCGCGCTGCGGGCCACGGAAATCGGCGCCGAGCTGCTGCTGAAGGCCACGAAGGTGGACGGCATCTATGACGCCGATCCGAAAAAATTCCCGGGCGCCAGGCGTTACGACGAGTTGAGCTACGACGACGTCATAGCCCGCAACCTGCAAGTCATGGATACCGCCGCCTTCGCGTTGTGCCGCGACAACCGCATTCCACTGCGCATCTACGACATGATGCAGCCTGGCGCCCTGATGCGGATTCTCCGCGGCGAGCCGCTGGGCACGCTCGTGCACGACTGCAGCTGAGCGAAATCCTCGTGCACACGCACGATCACGTCCATCCGCGGAGCACGCGCGCGTTCGCGCTGGCGATGTCCATCAACCTGGCCTACACGGCCCTGGAAGGCGGCTTCGGCTTCTACGTCGACTCGCTCGCGCTGCTCTCCGATGCCCTGCATAACCTGGGTGATTCCCTCGGCCTGGCGCTCGCCTGGGGCGCGGCGATCCTCGCCCAGCGCGCGCCGACACCGCGCCACACCTATGGCTGGCGCCGCGCCACGCAGCTCTCGCCCTTGGCCAATGCCCTGCTGCTGGTCGGTTTTGCCGGCGCCCTGATTGGCGAGTCGCTGCGCCGCTTTGCCATGCCCCCGGACGTTCCCGGCGGCACGGTCATGGCGGTCGCCGCGCTTGGCATCCTGGTCAACCTGGGCACGGCGGCCTTGTTCCATCGCGGCCAGGCCAACGATCTGAACCGTCGCGGCGCCTACCTGCACCTGTTGGCCGACGCGGGGGTCTCAGTCGCCGCCGTGCTGGCCGGCATGGGCATGCTCTGGCTTGGCTGGCGCTGGCTGGACCCGGCGCTGGCCGCGCTGGTGTCGCTGATCATCGCGCTGACCTCCTGGGGCTTGCTGCGCGCCAGTTTTCGCCAGGCCATGGATGCCGTTCCGGCGCACATCGATCGCGACGAGGTGCAGGCCTTCCTCGAGTCCCTGCCCGATGTCGACGCCGTGCATCACTTGCACATCTGGTCGATCGGCACGGCGGAAATTGCCTTGACCGCGCACGTGCAACGCTCGAGGATCGACGGCCATGACGAGTTCCTGGACCACGTGGCCCAGGCCCTCGAGACGCGGTTTGGCATAAATCATGCGACCCTGCAGGTCGAGCTCGGGCCCGGTTGCGCCCATGACCGCGACGATCACGCGCCGCATTATTGAGCTCCAGCGCCCGCTGCGGGCGACGAGCCGGCGCCCCGATGACTATAATCCTGACCTTGCTGACCCTGCGGAGCCCACATGCTGAACGACATCAAGAAAGAAACCCAGACGCGCATGACCAAGTGCGTGGATACGTTCAAGCATGACTTGACGCTGCTGCGCACGGGTCGCGCCACCACCGCCATCGTCGACCATCTCAAGGTCAACTACTACGGCTCCGACATGCCGCTGTCGCAGGTGGCCACGGTGACCGTCGCCGACGCACGCACGCTGACCATCACGCCATGGGAAAAGCCCATGGTCGCCGCGGTCGAGAAGGCGATCATGGCCTCCGACCTCGGCCTGACCCCGAATACCGCCGGCCAGGTCATCCGCATCAACCTGCCGCCGTTGACCGAGGAACGCCGCAAGGACCTGACCAAGCACGTCCACCACGAAGGCGAGACGGCCAAGGTCGCGATCCGTGGCGTGCGCCGCGACGGCATCCAGCAGGTCAAGGAACTGCTCAAGGAAAAGAAGGCGACCGAGGACGAAGCGCGCCGTAGCGAAGAAGAAATCCAGAAGCTCACGGACAAGTTCGTCAAGGACATCGATGACGCCGTGAAAGCCAAGGAGCAGGAACTGATGGCGGTCTGAGCCGATCGCCCGATGTCCGATTCCCTCCGCAAGCCACGCCACCTGGCCATCATCATGGATGGCAATGGCCGTTGGGCCGAACGCCGGCACCGCCCGCGCACGCTCGGCCATCGCGCCGGCGCGCGCGCGGTGCAGGTCTGCCTGGATTTCTGCCTGAAGGAAGGCATCGAGTCGCTGACCCTGTTCGCGTTTTCCAGCGAAAACTGGAACCGTCCCGCGGAAGAAGTCGGCGCCTTGATGAAGTTGTTCCTGCGCATGCTCGACAACGAAGTCGAAGAGCTGCACCGGCGCGGCGCCCGCATTGTCTTCATTGGCGAGCGCAGCGAGTTTTCGCCGGCGATCCAGGAAAAGATGGCGCGGGCCGAAGCGCTGACTGCCGGCAACCGCGCCATCACCACCAATATCGCCGCCGGGTACGGTGGTCGTTGGGACATCGTGCATGCCGCGCGGGAGTTGGCCGAAGAGGCCGTGTCCGGCAAGATTTCTCCGCAGCAGATCGACGAGGCTTTGTTCGCCAGTAAATTGGCGCTGGCCGACCAGCCGGCGCCCGACTTGTTCATCCGCACCGGCGGCGACCTGCGCGTGAGCAATTTCCTGCTCTGGCAGCTTGCGTACACGGAAATGTGGTTTACCGAAACCTTGTGGCCGGACCTGGACGAAACAACCTTGCGTCAGGCGATCAGCGATTTCGCCAATCGCGAACGCCGTTTCGGCCTGACCAGCGCACAAGTTACCGAGGAAGCAAGGTGAGCAGAACATTCCATTCGCGCGGAAGTCGCGCATGAGTCGGCAGACGCGGGTGATCGCCGCCGCCGTCATGGCGCCGGTGGTGATTCTTGGCGTGCTGTACCTGCCCTCGGAATTCCTGGCGGCGGCAGTCGCCGGGCTGATGATGCTTGCGCTTTGGGAGTGGACGCTGCTGGCCGGACTGCGCAACCCGCTGTGGCGCGCCGCTTATCTGATCGGCAATGCCGTGCTGATGGCGGCGCTGGTCTGGGCCGGCGGCCGCGGACTGTTCACGCTGAAGCTGGTCAGCCTGCTCGGCTGCGTGTGGTGGTTGTTGGTGCCGCTGTGGCTGATGCGATTCGGCTTCGCTTCCGGCGACAATGGCGGCGCGCGCGCACTGAAGCTGTTTGCGGGCAGCATCAGCATCATTCCCGCCTGGGCCGCCTTGTGCTGGCTGCACGCTGCCGGGCCCAACGGCCCGGCCTGGGCCCTGTTTGCCCTATTGATAGTCTGGGCCGCGGATAGCGGCGCGTATTTCGTCGGCGTCCGCTTCGGCAAACGCAAGCTTGCGCCACGCATCAGTCCCGGAAAAAGCTGGGAAGGCGCCTTCGGCGGCCTGCTGACCACGTTGCTGCTGGCAGCGGCGGCGTCGCCGGTATTGGGCCTGAGCTGGAACCTCCTGCCGACCTTGCTGCTGCTGACGGCAATCACGGCCGCTTTTTCGGTGGTCGGCGATTTGTTCGAGAGTCTGCTCAAGCGCCATGCCGGCATCAAGGACTCCAGCGACCTGATCCCGGGTCACGGCGGCATGCTGGATCGGGTCGATAGCCTTTTGGCCGCGTTGCCGATCTTCGTGGTGGGCAAAGAATGGCTGGGAATTTGAACCCTCTGCGGCGAATCGCGTTGCTCGGGGCCACCGGTTCGATTGGCACTTCGGCGCTGGATGTCATCGCCCGGCATCCGGATCGCTTCCGGCTGCACTCTGTTTCGGCCAATGCCAACGTCGGCCAGTTGCTCGACATCTGTCAGCGGTTCCGTCCACAAGTGGCGGTGATCGCCGATCCGGCCCGGTATGCCGAGCTTCGTGACGGGCTGCGCGATCGCAAGCTGGCGACCGAAGCGCGAGCCGACGCCGCTGCGCTGACGGAAATCGCCGAAGCCGGCGAAGCCGATACCGTCATCGCCGCGATCGTCGGCGCAGCCGGTGTTTCCTCGACCCTTGCCGCAGCGCGCGCCGGCAAACGTCTGTTGCTGGCCAACAAGGAGTCGGTAGTGCTCGCCGGCCAGGTACTGATGCGCGCGGCCGCCGAACACGGCGCCCAGGTCCTGCCGATCGACAGCGAACACAACGCAATATTCCAGTGCCTTCCTCAGGATGGCAGTCGCGGCGGCGTGCGTCGGCTGTTGCTGACCGCATCGGGCGGACCATTCCGTGGCCGTTCGCGGCAATCGCTGGAAAAAATCACGCCTGACGAGGCGTGCGCGCACCCCAATTGGGTCATGGGCCGAAAAATTTCGGTGGATTCGGCGACGCTGATGAACAAGGGACTGGAGGTCATCGAGGCCCATCACCTGTTCGCCCTGGCCGCGGAACAGATCGAAGTCGTGGTGCATCCGCAAAGCGTGATTCACTCACTGGTCGATTACGTGGATGGCTCGGTGCTGGCGCAGTTGGGCAATCCGGACATGCGCACTGCCCTGGCCTACGGCTTGAGCTGGCCGGAGCGCATCGACTCCGGCGTCGCGCCACTGGACCTGGCTGCGCTGGCGCGTTTCGATTTCGAAGCTCCCGACTTGCGTTCGTTCCCTTGCCTGGCGCTGGCCTACTCGGCCCTGCGCGCGGGCGGCAGCGCGCCGGCGGTACTCAATGCCGCCAATGAAGTGGCCGTGGCGGCCTTCCTGGCGGGTCGCCTGGCCTTCCTCGGCATACCCTCCCTGATCGAAGCCACGTTGTCGGCGTTGCCGGCGGAACCTGCCGACGATCTGGAGGTCCTAATGCACTGCGACGAGCAGGCGCGCCGCATGGCCGCGGAATTGTTGACCAGGATGGGAGAGGCATGAGCGACTTTTTCGGCGCGATCTGGTGGTTCATCCTGACCCTGGGCGTGCTGGTCACCTTCCATGAATTCGGCCATTTTTGGGTCGCCCGGCGCTGCGGGGTCAAGGTGCTGCGTTTTTCCGTGGGCTTCGGCCGACCCTTGTGGTCCAGGCTCGGCGCCGATGGCACCCAGTATCAGATCGCGATGATTCCGCTCGGTGGCTACGTCCAGTTCCTGGATGAACGCGAGTCCGAGGTCATTCCCGCCGAGCGCGAGCGGGCCTTCAACCGGCAGCCGGTCATGAAGCGGATCGCCATTGTGATCGCCGGGCCATTGGCCAACCTGCTGCTGTGCGTGGCCCTGTTCTGGACAACCTTCCTGATCGGCTTGCCGGGCCTGCCGGCGGTAATCGCCGAGCCGGTCGGGCTGGCGGCCGAGGCCGGACTGCACGAAGGCGATCGAATCGTCGAGGTCGAAGGACGACCGACGCTGACCTGGAGCAACGCGATCATGCCCTTGGCGCTGGGCGCCATTGATCGCCGGCCCATCACAGTGACCGTGGAAGACGACCAGGGGCGCCTGTCGCGCAAAGTGCTTGCCCTGGATCGGCTGGCGGCTGATTTCGACCAGGCCGATCCGCTCAAGGCAATTGGCCTGAGCACGATCATCGCGGCCGACCTGCCTGTGGTTGGCGCCGTAAGCCGAGGTTTCCCGGCCGACGGCAAGCTGCAGACGGGCGACCGCTTGCTGCGCATCGGCGCACAGCCGCTGGCGCGGTTCTCCGAGATTCCCGCGGCCCTCAAGCGAGAGGCCAGCGGCGGACAGCCAGTCACCCTCGAGTTGCAGCGCGGCGGACAGACCCTCCGGCAGACGATTACGCCCCGGGCGGTCGAGGTGCGCGGTCAGACTGTGTGGCAGTTGGGTATAGCGCCGCACCTGGAAGTGACCATGGTTCGCCATGGCCCGATCGACGCATTTC
Source organism: Arenimonas sp. (assembly GCA_041671585.1). GTDB lineage: Bacteria > Pseudomonadota > Gammaproteobacteria > Xanthomonadales > Xanthomonadaceae > Arenimonas. Next base: position 15,640 of record JBAZBG010000006.1, read on the forward strand.
GCGCATCCTTGCTCGAAACGGCCAAGCAATCGCGCGAAATGCTCGGTTTCGTCGCCCGATTGGTCACCGGCAAGGCATCGTCGAAAAATCTCTCCGGAGTCATCGGCATTGCCCAGGTTGCCCAGTCCGAGGCCAAAAACGGGGCTTCCAGCCTGCTTTGGTTCATGGCCAGCCTGTCGCTGACCCTGTGCATATTGAACCTGCTGCCCATTCCGGTCTTGGATGGGGGGCACCTGCTGTATTACCTTATCGAACTGATTTCCGGTCGACCGGTCGGGGAGCGCGTGCTGATCGCCGGGCAATATGCCGGCTTGCTGCTCCTCACCGGACTGATCTGCCTGGCTTTTTATAACGATATTGTTCGTACGATTTCCTGAGCCCAACCTTACCGGCGCCCTGCGCCACCAATCTGGATTGATGATGACGCGCCCGACTGCACGCCGCCGCCTCTTGAGCCTCGCCCTCGCCGCCGCCCTTTCCGGACCGGTCCTTGCCCAGAATTACGAGCCGTTCACCGTCGCCGACATTCGCGTCGATGGCCTGCAGCGGATTTCCGCCGGCACCGTCTTCAGCTACCTGCCGGTGGAAAAAGGCGACCTGATCGACCGCAGCAAGTCGACGGAGGCCATTCGCGCCCTGTTCAAGACCGGCTTCTTCAGCGACATCAAGCTCGAACGGCAGGGCAACGTCCTGGTCGTCTCGGTGGTCGAGCGGCCGGCAATCAACACCATCACGCTGGAAGGCAACAAGGAGCTCAAGACCGAGGAGTTGCTGAAAGGCCTCAAGGGCATCGGCTTGGCTGAAGGCGAGACCTACAATCCCCTGAACCTGGACCGGGTCACCCAGGAGCTGGTCCGCCAGTACAACAACCGGGGCAAGTACGGCGTCACCATCGCTCCGACGATTACCGAGCTCGACCGCAACCGCGTCGACGTGAAGATCGTCATCGCGGAAGGCAAGCCGGCCAAGATCCGTGACATCAACGTGGTCGGCAACGAGACGTTCCCGGATGCGCTGGTCCGGCAAAACTGGGAATCAGGCACGACCAACTGGTTGTCCTGGTACCGCCGCGACGACCAGTACTCGCGCGAAAAGGTGTCCGGCGATCTGGAAAAGCTCTCGAACTTCTACCTCGATCGCGGCTACGTCGACTTCCACATCGAATCGACCCAGGTCTCGATCAGCCCATCCAAGCAGGACATGTTCATCACCGCCAATGTGACCGAAGGCGAGAAGTACAAGATTTCTGAAGTCAAAGTTTCTGGCGAGACGGTCATTCCGCAGGAAGACGTCGAAAAGATGGTGCTGGTCAAGCCCGGCGATTTCTTTTCGCGCGCGCTGCTCGAGCTGACCACCGATTCGATCTCGCTGATGCTCGGCAACATCGGCTATGCCTTTGCCGAAGTGACGCCGATCCCCGAAGTCAACCGCGAAGACCACACCGTCGGCATCAATTTCCTGGTCAAGCCGGGCCCGCGCGTCACGGTTCGCCGCATCGTCTTCAAAGGCAATGCCAACACCGCCGACACGGTCATGCGCCGGGAAATGCGTCAGTTCGAGGGCGCCTGGTACTCGCAGGCGATGATCGACCGCTCGAAAATCCGCCTGCAGCGCACCGGCTTCTTCGAAACGGTGGAAATCGAGACGCCTGAAGTCGCCGGCCACAAGGACCAGGTGGACATCGTCGTCACGGTGAAGGAACGCAATGCCGGCAGCTTCGTATTCGGCCTGGGCTATTCCCAGAACGCCGGCATTGTTACCAGCATCCAGTTGCAGCAGAGCAACTTCCTTGGCACCGGCAACCGGTTTTCCATCGGTGTGCAGAACAACAGCTATTCCAAGAGCATCAGCTTTTCCTACCTGGACCCGTATTTCACCGACGACGGCATCAGTGTCGGTTACAACCTCAGCTACAGCGATTACAGCCAGTCGACCACCTCGACCGCGCGCTATGGCTCCGGCAACGCAGCCGGCGAAGTCAGCTTTGGCGTTCCGCTGTCGGAGAACACCGGCATCACCGCCGCGCTGGGCCTGATGCGTAACCAGGTCACGACTTTCGACGGTTCGACGCCGCAAGTCGTCATCAATTACCTGGTCGACACGCTCGGCGACCGCGAGCGTTTTGGCGGATTCGATTTCGTCAGTCCGGACAACGACAACAACCCGGCGACACCGTCCGAGGATGATGATGGAATCACGGGCCTGGATCCGACCCATACGCCGGACCTGCAACGCCAGTGGACCATCAACGCCTGGACCACGCGCCTGGGCTGGGCCGTGGACACGCGCAACGACTACCTGCTGCCCACCCGCGGCATGCTCAATCGGCTGCAGGCGGAAATTGCCCTTCCCGGC
>JBAZBG010000007.1:0-13336 GCA_041671585.1 Arenimonas sp.
CCGACCGTGAAGACGCGCAATATTGCATTCCTTGGCAGTGCCTGCCTCGTCGGCCTGGTCAGCGCCTTCGCAAGCAACGTGGCCGGCGCGGCCGACGCCCACGACGCGACGGCAATCGGACCGCTCGCCGATTGGCCGCGGCTGCATAGCCCCATCGCCCGTGATGCCGCGCTTGAAGCGCGCGTCGCCGAAATCCTGGCCGGGATGAGTTTGCCGCAGAAGATCGGGCAGATGACCCAAGCCGAAATAAAGTCCATTTCCCCGGAGCAGGTGCGCGAGTTCTACATCGGCTCGGTGCTCAACGGAGGCGGCTCCTGGCCCGGAAAGAACAAGCATGCCCGCGTCGGTGACTGGCTCGCCCTGGCCGACGCCTACTACGACGCGTCGATGACCACCGGCATGCCGGTGCCAATCCCGATCATCTGGGGAACCGACGCCGTCCATGGCCACAGCAACGTCTTTGGCGCCACGATCTTCCCGCACAACATCGGACTGGGCGCCACGCGCGACCCCGACCTGGTCGCCGCGATAGGCGCCTCCACTGCCCGCGCCGTGCGCGCGACGGGCATCGACTGGGTTTTCGCACCCGCCGTGCCCGTGGTCCAAAATGCCCGCTGGGGCAGAACCTACGAGAGCTTCGCGGAAGACGCCGCGCTGGTGCGCGAGTACGCCGCTGCCGAGACACGCGGGCTGCAGGGACGGTTGAGCGACGACGCCGGGGTGGTTGCCACGGCCAAACACTTCCTTGGCGACGGCGGCACCCAGAATGGCAAAGACCAGGGCCTCACGGTGACCAGCCTGGCAACGCTGATCAACGTGCATGGCCAGGGGTACTTTGGCGCCATTGAAGCTGGCGCACAGACCGTCATGATTTCCTACAACAGCTGGAAGGATGCCGACAGCGGCGTCGATCACGGCAAGATGCACGGCAACCGGGAGCTGGTAACCGGCGCCCTGAAGGACAAGATGGGCTTTGACGGATTCATCGTGTCCGACTGGAACGCCATCGGGCAGTTGCCTGGCTGCACCAACGCCAGCTGCGCCAAGGCGATCAACGCCGGAATCGACATGATGATGGTGCCGGACGACTGGAAGGCATTCATCGAGAACACGATTCGCCAGGTCGAACAGGGTGAGATCCCGATGTCGCGCATCGACGACGCAGTCACCCGCATCCTGCGCGTCAAGCTGCGGGCCGGGCTGTTCGACGGCCGCAAGCCGTCCGCCAACCGCTACGCCGGGCGCATGGATGCCGTGCAGGATCGCGCGCTCGCGAGGCGTGCTGTCCGCGAGTCGCTGGTGCTGCTCAAGAACGATCGCGGCGTGCTGCCGCTGAAGCCAGGCAGCAAGGTACTCGTCGTCGGCAAGAGTGCCGACAGCGTTGCCGACCAGAGCGGCGGCTGGACGCTCACCTGGCAAGGCACCGATAACAGCAATGCCGATTTTCCGAACGCCGACTCGATTCTCGCGGGCATCCGCGAAGCGGTGGGCAACGGCAACGTGACGTTTCGCGACAGCCCGGACGACGTGGACGTCGCCGGCTTCGATGCCATTGTCGCGGTAGTGGGCGAATCGCCGTACGCGGAGGGCGCCGGCGACATCGTGCCGGCGAGTACGCTCAGCCACAGCACGCGCCGTCCCGAGGATCTCGCCCTCCTCCAGGCAATAGCCGGAAAGGGCAAGCCGGTGGTGACCGTCTTCCTGTCGGGCCGACCGCTCTATGTCAACGACCTGTTGAACCTGTCCGACGCCTTCGTGGCAGCCTGGCTCCCGGGTAGCGAGGGCAAGGGCGTGAGCGATGTACTGGTCGGCGGTGCAGACCGCAAGCCGGCTCACAACTTCACGGGCAGGCTCTCGTTCTCGTGGCCCGGGGTCGCTTGCCCCGCCCCCGGCGCCCGCGGCGCCGGCGATGCGCCGCCCCTGTTCGGCGCTGGCTACGGCTTGAGCTACGGCACCGACGCCGCCGTTGGCTTACTTCCGGTATCGATTCCGTCGGCAGGCTGTGCGGATGCCTCCACATTGTCCATCTTCAACATGCGGGATTTTGCACCCTTCGCGCTGCACCTGTCCGGCCATGGCGAACAGTTCAAGCTGGGCGCCGACCTGAACGCGACCGTGGAGTGGCCGCGCGACCGGCCATTGCTGCGTGTCCGCACGGTGCAGATCAGCACTCAGCAAGATGCAAAGGAAGTGGCTTGGCTGGGACCAGCGAGTTTTCTCTCGCGCGGACAGGGTGCCAGCAACTTCAATCCGATGCGGAGCGCCAACGGCGCGCTGCAATTCGACACGGTGCTGACGACTCCGCCGAAATCCCCGGTGCTGGCATCGATGGAGTGCGGCCGCAACTGCGTGGCCAGCGTGGACCTGACCAAGATGTTCGCCGGCCTGGAGCCTGGCCGCCGGCACACGGTGATCGTCCCGCTTGCCTGCTTCGCATCGCGCGGGGCGGATCTCGGCGGAATCGAAGTACCGTTCCGGATCACGGCGGACAAGCCGTTTGCGGCGGCTTTCACCGCTATCCAGATCGTCGCCGGCGCCGGCCAGGACAGCAACGCGCTGGACTGCGATATCCAGCCGTAGGAGCCAGCCGCGCGCACTCGCACCGGACCTGCCATGAAACGCCTACTGCTGATCATCTTGCTTCTGTTTGCCGCGTCCAGCGTCCAGGCGCGCGGCAAGACGCTGAACGTCATGAGCTTCAACATACGATGCGGCTTCTGCGAAAAGCCGGACGATATCAATCACTGGAGCAAGCGCAAGGATCTGGTCGCCGACTTGATCAGGAGCCATCGACCGGACCTGATCGGCCTGCAGGAAGCCGAACTTTTCCAGGTCCGGGATCTGGCCGCCATCCTTGTCGATTACGACTGGGTCGGCGTCGGTCGCGATGACGGCAAGGACAAGGGCGAGGCGAACGCGATCCTGTTTCGCAAGGCGCGCTTCGATTTGTTGACCCAGGAAACGCGTTGGCTTTCCGCGACGCCATCGCAAGTCGGCAAGGGTTGGGACGCCGCCTTCAACCGGACCGTCAGCATTGTCCGGCTGCGGGATCGCAAAGGTGCACGGGAATTCTTCCTCTTCAACACTCATTTCGACCATCTCGGCCAGCAGGCCAGGCTGCAGAGCAGCAGACTTCTCGTCGACCTCGCGAAATCACTCGCCGGTCCCCTGCCCCTGATCGTCACTGGGGATTTTAACTACGACAACAAATCCGATGCCTACCGGATAGTGGCGAATCAGTTGCGCGATGCCGAACGAGCGTCGAACAGTCCGGCGCAGGGCGGGTCCATCAGCTTCAATGGTTTTGGCCGGTCCGTCGAACCCGGCAACAAGATCGACTTCATCTTCGTCGATGAAGCATTCGACGTCGTGTCGCATGAAATCATCACGGACTTGCACCGCGGGCGCTATCCTTCCGACCACTACCCGCTCCAGGCCAGGCTGCGCATCAGATAGCGGCTGGCATCGGGCACATCGACGCCGACCTCGACCACCGACATTGCCACCAGCAGCGGCTCCGCGCAGCGTGTACGTCGATGCGACCCAGACCCAGCTCAGACTTGCCTTCGCGCTCATCGATCAGCGTACACACTCAGTAGACTTGGCGGCCTTCCGCACGCCGTGGGACGGATCGCGCTGGGGAGCAAGAAGATGATTTTCATCCGCCAGGCAGACCTAAGCTGCTGGCACGTTTGCGGGTTACGCTCTGCCAGTTCTACGCGACGCAAGCAGGCGATCGACCGACCAAATCCCCGCACCGCCTCCCAACACGATCGCAAGCAGCCCGGCAATGTACAGCAGGTTTACCTCGAAGCCCGGCGGACCGAATTGTGGTCCGGCCGCGGTCAGCCCCACCGTGTTGACGGAGCTGAAGCCATACCGAAAGTGCACGCCAATCATCGCGACGATATGGATCACCACAAGTGGAATGCTTACGAGCGTGACAAAGGCTCCGACCAGAATTGCCAGTCCGCCGAAAATCTCGACCAATGTCACTACCCAGGCCATCACCTCCGGCAGGGGCACGCCCATCCAATCCAGCACGCCGGCAAATTTGCCCGGCCCTCGGCTTAGCTTGGCGCATCCGTGAACGATGAAGCCGTAGCCGATGACCAGGCGCAGCGCGAGTGGCGCCCACCGACTCCAGCGTTCCTTGTTCCGCAGTTCGAACATATCTGTCTCCGTATTGGTACAACCTGACAAGCTTGCAGGTCATGAAAGCGATTGCGCGGCACCTGACCCGGATTGGAAAAAGGAAAGGAGCCTGCATTGCTTCACGCTTGGATTCCTGGGCGGCGCTTCCAACGAGAAAAGGCATGTGCTGGCTTTCGAAGCTGAAGGCCATGCCACCTGCCGTGGGCTTTGCGGTGAAGGCTTCGGAATTGGTGAACCAATCACCGCCAAATTCGTCGCCGATGACAATGAAGCAAATCCGAATGGTCGAGTGTCGTGGCCGTGAGCAAGTTCAGGCCAAGCTCGAACTTTTCCGTCTTCCAGCATTGCAGGGTGGAAGGCTAGATCGAGGCCACATACAGACTTAACTCATCATCCTCCGGGCTGAAACGAAGGAGCGCTTCGAAAACAAAGCCAAGCTTTTCCAGCAGCTTGGTCGAACGATGATTCGTGGAGGCCGCGACGGCCAGCAGGCGGGACAAGCCCAATGAGGAGCGGGCATATGTGACGACAGCCTGCGCCGCTTCCAGCGCATATCCCTTGCCCCAATGTTCCGGCATCAAGGCAAACCCCAAATCCGGATCCGCCAGCGCATCCCGTTTGACCAATCCGCAGATACCGATGGAGCGTGCCTCGCCCTTCAGCTCGACCAGATACATGCCGCGCCCGAGATTGTCCTGAATCTCCGCGGTCTTGGCATCGATATAACTGCGTGCTTGCTCTACGCTGCTGACGCCTCGATGTCCGATATTTTGAATAAAGGAAGGCTCGTTCAAGAGGCTGCAGATGAATTCCGCGTCCTGGATGGTGAGATGACGGATGACAAGCCGCTCGGTTTCGACAATGATCAAAGTGAACTCCACTAGTCGCTATGTCGCGTGGAAAGGGCACGTCATGGAGCTAAGGTAGCTTCCAAATAATTGCCAACCGCCAGAAGCGGCATAAGCCAGGTATTGGCACCAACATAAGCCCGGGTATCGGCACCGTCCGATCTAGCAAGTCATGACCAGTTTGCCCTGAACGGCATGAGCTTCCAGCAGCGCATGGGCCTCCTTCACCACATCCGTTGACAGCCCGCCAAGGATGGTGATCTGCGGTGCTGCGATCACGCCGTGGTCGAAACACCAGGCCAGATGGTCCAGCATCTGCCGACATTTGAGCCACGCCTTGCGGTCATCGGTGAGCGCATATGCATTGGCGCCGATGGAGTGGAACGAAGCGTTCTTGCCGAACAGGATGTCGAAATCCACCTGACCCGGCGCTTCGGTGATCGAAGCCAGATTGCCGTCCACGGCGAGTAGCGCGCAACACGCCGACAGCATCTCACCGCCCACCAGGTCCAGAGCTATATCGAACCCGCGACGATTGCGCTTCATGGCTTCTACAACAAAGTCCGCGGCCCGATAGTCGACGATTTGATCGTCGCGCAATTGGCACTGCTCGATGAGGTGGGCGCGGCTCTTGGGGTTCCCCGCTGTAGTGACCAGCTTGCGCACTCCCAGCCACTGAGCGATCGCGATGGCGAAAGTCCCGACCCCGCCTGCTCCACCCGCGATGAATACCGACTTGTCGTCCCGTGCCCGCACCTTATCCAAGGCAAGCGTGGCCGTCATGGCGGCCACCGGCACGGCAGCCGCCTGCGCGTGCGTCAGCGTTGCGGGTTTCCTGGCGATGAATTCCGCGGGCACGCTGACATATTCCGCGTAAGTGCCGTTGCTCCCGCGATTGCAGACATAGCCAAAGACCTCGTCGCCGACGACGAAATCCGTGACGTCCTCGTGCACCGCATCGACGCTGCCCGACAAGTCGCTACCCAGAATCATCGAGCGCAGAAAACGACCCTCCGGCTGTCCTTTTCGGATCTGATAGTCGACCGGGTTAAAGGAGGCTGCCTTGACCTTGACTCGGACTTCACCGGGACGGACTGCCGGTATGGGCAAGTCCGCCGCCATGAAAAAGTTGTCGGCGCTGCCAAAGGCACCCAGAACGATTGCTTTCATACTCACAGGCGTCTCCAGTGTAGAAGGGCGGCTTGTCACAGGCGGGATGGATCGGTCGCAGCAGCTTTGCATCGTGAGCATCGCGGCCACATACACATCGTTGATCCCCGTCCCCGGGTGATCCGCGATGAGATGGCCGCCGCAGGTCCTGCACCACTTGCTATGCCTCTGTGGCGTCCTGCTGTGGGCACCGATTGGTTCCCAGCCCTGCTTGATCTGTACCATCTCGGGATTCCCTAAGGCGACGGCGCTGACCGGGCTGACTGACCGGTTGCGACACAAGGCGCAGAGACAGTGGCCCAGTGCGGCAGACTCACCAGTCAGAATGAGTCTGACCGCACCACAAACGCAGCTACCGGCGCAGGAATTCCCGCTGCAAGCTTGCAGGTTCGACAGCGTCAAAGATCCACGCCAAATCCGACACCGCCGGTGGTCTCGCTACCGCTGAAGGCGTTGTCAGAGGTAGCCTGAGCGCCGCGCCCAACCGCCGTGGCCCCGACTCCGCTGGCGACGCTGTTGGCACCTATTGAAGTGCTGTTGGTAGCCGAGGCATTCGCCAGCCAGCCGATCGCGGTGGCGTTGACCGAACCCGTGGCTTGCGCACCGCTGCCCAGCGCGGTGGCGAAGCGGAGGGAAGAGGCGTCGGTACGGGTCATTGCGGGTTCCTAGAGCTCGGGGGAGGCAGCAGGCCGAACAGGCCGGCTACGGGCCACTAGATTGGCGGCCCAACCGCCCACGGCGATAGTTACGAACGAAGTGCGCCCGCACCCACCATCGGCAGCCCCCCGGCGTAACGAAAGTGAGGTGCACCTGTTGGCGTACTACGCCGGGTCGCCTCGGCGCAATGGATCGCTCAGTGGTGCCAACCTGTTGCCACTGCGCCTCCATCAACAGCGATCGTCCCGCGAACTAACGCTCGCCCCGACCCTATTGGTACGACCTAGCCGCCGTTTGCATCGCCAAGGCCCGCCTTGTGCGCCAACAGCGCTGCCTGGGTGCGGTCGTTGACTTGCAACTTGTCCAGCACCTGGCTGACATAGCCCTTGATCGTGCCCTCGCTCAAGTCCAGACGGCGTGCGATGTGCTTGTTGCTGAGCCCTTGCGCCAACAGCACGAGTACGTCGCGTTCGCGACCAGTCAACTGGTCGATGGGCGACGGCGGACGGCGAAGCCAGTCCAGAACCTGTCGCTGCGCCTGAGGATGCAGCCAGGCCTGCCCCGCTGCGACCGCGCGGACGGCACGGATGAGGTCTTCGCGCAGCGCGTCCTTCAACAGGTAGCCGAGCGCACCAGCGTTGATGGCGTCCCGCACTTGAGATTCCTCCGCGAAGCTGGTGAACACCAGCACAGCAACCGAGGGCATGCGCTGTTTCAAGGCAACGATCGTGTCGATTCCGCTCATGCCGGGCATTTTCATGTCCAGCAGCACCACATCAGGCCCCAGCCTCTCCACTTCGGCCAGGGCAACCTGTCCGTCGCATGCCTCTCCGACGATCACAACATCTTCGTACTGTTCCAGCAGCGAACGAAGACCCTCGATCACCACGGAATGGTCGTCGACCAGCAGAATTCGGATCGGCGGATTCGTCATGACGCCCGGTCTCGGCGCGGCAGCCGGGCTTCTATCCGTGTTCCCCTGGGCGAACGCGCAGCAATCTGAAACAGGCCGCCCAATGAGAGCACTCGCTGCCACATGTTGAACACGCCCATTCCCGGTGGATTATGAGCGGAGAATCCAAGTCCATCGTCAGATATGCGAATCCAGACATGATCCGCGTCGACACCGCCCTGGATCTCAAGGAACGAAGCATTGGCGTGGCGGATTGCGTTGGACGCAGCCTCTTGGCAGATCCTCAGCAGTGCCTCCTCGCATTCCGGCACCTGCGGGCGATAACCGCTGAAGTCCGTATGCTGCGCGATGTGCGATGGCAACATCGCGGCGACCAGATGCTCGGCGGTCGACGCGAGACCTTGGCGACCTGGCAAAGAGTTGGCTGCGTCAGCAGGAAGTTGTATGCCTCGGCTGCCCGACGACTCGTCCGGAGTGAGCTCGCGAAGCAATGCACGAAGTTCTGTAAATCCCAACTGGGCCAACTGACTCAAACGCGCGGCCCGACGAGCGCCCTCCTCCGGGTCTTTCTGCCACGAGTTCGTCAGCGACTGGCTGATCATGTTGATGGAAGCAAGGATCTGCGTGACGTTGTCGTGCAGGTTGCGCGCCAGGCGCTGCCGCTCCTCCAGCAGCGCCAATTGACGGGAACGATCCGCCAACCGCGCGCCTTGGATCGCCAGCGCCAGATGCTCCGCGATCACTTCCAGGCTCTGCAGGTCGAGATCGTCGAACGCCTGGTGGCCCTCGACATTGAGCACGCCAAGCACCTCGTCACCGAACAGGATCGGCACCGCCAGCTCAGCCAATGGCTCGGTTACACCTGGCGGATTGATGTAGCGAGGATCGCTCGCCACGTCATTGACCATCTGGGCGCGACGCTCGCGTACGGCCGCGCCCATGATGCCGCAATCTATGGGCAAACGATCCTCATGTTGAATCAGGCGCCTATGGTCGCCGCCTCGAAAGCGAATGACCAGCGTGCACGGGTCGTCGACATCGATGAGCGGGATATCCACATTGGTGTATCCAAGCAGCTCATGAATGGCATCGGCCGCGAGCGGCAGCATCGTGCCGGTACAGGGATGCGAAGCGATGATTCCAGCGACTCGCACGATCAGGGAAAAACGCGCGCTGCGGCGCTGTTCCAGAACATGCCGCTTCGCGTTGTCGATGGCAAACGCGGCGTAGCGGGCGAAATGCTCCAAGAATTCCCGCGCCGTCGCGCTGAATTTTGTCGGTGGCGAGGCGCCCATCGAGAGCACGCCGATCAACTCGCCCCCGGTCCGGATGGGCATCCCAATCACGTCCATGTCGTTGTCCGCTGTACGGACCGGATGCGGCAAGTCACCGTAGCGGATATGCACCGGCGCACCCAGCTCCAGAACGCGCCCCATCAGCCCCCACCCCCGTGGAAGCGGCGCGCCCGGCTGCGCTTCCACGATATTGAAGACTGCAACCGTACGGATGCAGTCGAGCTTCCGATCGTAGAGACCGATCGTGCAATCGGCCGCCCCAATTAACGTGCAAGCCCGCGCAGCAATCCTGTTAAGCAGGGGCTCCAGAGCGAGGTCGCCCGAGATGTCTTCGACTACCTGCCACAGCAGAGCGCGTTGGCGGTCCACATCGGAAGATGACGCCAGGCGGGCCATGGGACAAGTGGGAGCCGTGGTATTCACAATCAGTGTCGGCGGACCAGTCGATTGATGTGTTTATCCAGTATGCACCTGATTATGGGTGCCCGTTCCTGTCCATAGTTTGGTTCGCCCAATCACTTTAGTTAGGGTGCGTTGAGTCAGGCTCCCGCGAAGCGCGCTGCGCTGCCAACCCAGCGTTGCACGATCCGCTCGGCAAGCTCCGGCGTGCTCGCCAGCAATCCGTCCGCTGCGCGATGCACCACCGGCAGCAAGTGGGCATCGCGAGCCAGATCGGCCACCCGGAATCCGGCCAGGCCGGTCTGCCGCGTGCCCAGCAACTCCCCGGGTCCGCGCAATTCCAGGTCCTTCTCGGCAATGGCAAAACCGTCGGTCGTCTGCCGCATCACCTCCAGGCGCTGGCGCGCCATCTGCGACAGCGGCGGCTTGTACATCAGCACGCAGCTGGAAGCCTGTGCGCCGCGGCCCACCCGGCCGCGCAACTGATGCAGTTGCGCCAGGCCGAGGCGCTCGGCATTTTCGATCACCATCAGGCTGGCGTTGGGCACATCGACGCCGACCTCGATCACCGTGGTGGCCACCAGCAGCTGCAATTCGCCGGACTTGAAACGTTCCATCACCGCCTGCTTGTCCGCCGATTTCATGCGTCCGTGCAGCAGGCCGACGCGCAGTCTGGGCAGGGCCAGGGTCAGCGCTTCGTACGTGCTCTGCGCGGCTTGCGCATCGATGCGCACCAGACCTTGCTCGGGCTTGTCTTCGCTCTCGTCGATCAGCGTGCACACCCAGTAGACCTGGCGGCCTTCAGCGCAGGCCACGCGAATCCGTTCCACCACTTCATCACGGCGCGTCCCCGGCAAGGCCACCGTGGTCACCGGCGTGCGCCCCGGCGGCATTTCGTCGATCACCGAAACATCCAGGTCCGCGTAAGCCGACATCGCCAGCGTGCGCGGGATCGGCGTGGCGGTCATCACCAACTGATGCGGTACGCGCTGCCCATTCAGGCCCTTGTCGCGCAGGGACAGGCGCTGGTGGACGCCGAAGCGGTGCTGTTCGTCGACGATGGCCAGCGCCAGGTCGCGAAACTCCACGCCTTCCTGCATCAAGGCGTGCGTTCCGACCACCAGTTGGCCGGCGCCGGAAGCGATCTGCGCCAGCACGGCCGCGCGCGCCTTGCCGGTCACCTTGCCCGCCAGCCACGCCACCTGGACGCCCAGAGGTTCCAGCCAGGCACGGAAATTGTTCAAGTGCTGTTCGGCGAGCAATTCGGTGGGCGCCATCAACGCCACCTGCTTGCCCTGCTCCACCGCGCGCAAAGCCGCCAGCGCGGCGACCACGGTCTTGCCGCTGCCGACATCGCCCTGCACCAGGCGCAGCATTGGCACCGCTTGTCGCATGTCGCCGACTACTTCGTCGTAAACGCGCTGCTGCGCGGTGGTCAACGCGTACGGCAGGCGCCGCCGCAGTTCCAGGGCGAGCGCGCCGCGACCCTTGATCGGGCTGGCGCCATGCGCGCGCAAGGCGATGCGCTGGCGGCGCAGGCTCAGGTGGTGCGCCAGCAGCTCCTCGAATGCCAGTCGCTGCAGGGCCGGATGCCGGCCGCTGGAAAACAGGGCGACGTCGGTATCCGGCGGCGGGCGGTGGGCGGTCAGCAGCGCATCGCGCAGTGGCGGGAAATGCAGGGAAGCCAATAGCGCGGCTGGCAACAACTCCAGTTCGTCGGCGGGCGGCAAGCGCTTCAACGCTTCGCCAATCAGCTTGCCGATGGTCTGCGCACCCAGGCCTTCGATCACCGGGTACACCGGATCCAGACTGTCACGCAGCGCGCCCGGGTCGTTCTCGGCGATGAAGCGATAACTCGGGTGCACCATTTCCAGTCCATGGCCACCCGGCCGCGCTTCGCCGAAGCAGCGCACTCGCCGACCCGGAATGAACTGTGCCGCCTGCGCCGAATTGAAATGGAAGAAGCGCAGCGTCACCGCGGCGCGCGAATCGTCGACTACCGTCACGCGCAACAAGGGCCGGTAGCGGAAGCCGCGTTCGACCGCCTCGACCCGGCCTTCAATCTGCGCCGATTGTCCGGGCACGAGATCCCGGACGACGGTGAGTTGCGTGCGATCCTCGTAGCGCAGGGGTAGGTGCAGCCACAAATCCTGCACCGTCAACAGGCCGCGCGCGGCCAGTTTTTCAGCCAGCGCCGGACCGACACCCGGCAGGCTGCTGACCGGCGCATCGCCGGCCGCGGCCAGCGCCGGGCCCGGTCCCGTTGGCCTGGTCCGGCGTGCCACTCAATCGAACGCGAGGATGGCGTCCACTTCGACCCGGGCGCCACGCGGCAGGCCGGCGACCTCGATGGTCGAGCGGGCCGGATATGGCGCGCTGAAATAGTCGGCCATTACGGCATTGACGGCCGCAAAATCGCCCAGATCGGTCAGATAGATGCCGATGCGCATGACCTGCTCGAGGGAACCGCCGGCCGCCTGGCAGACCGCCTGCAGATTGTCGAAGACGCGTCGGCTCTGCGCCGCGATGTCGCCTTCCACCAGCTGTCCAGTGGCCGGATCGAGCGGGATCTGTCCCGACAGGAACACCGTATTGCCGCTGCGGACGGCCTGCGAATAGGGGCCAATGGCGGCCGGCGCGTGCTCAGTGGCGATGGCGAGTCGGAACATGGCGAAGCCTCGATGTTGGAAGAACCCAAGTTTACGGCAGCGGCAGCGCCTAGATGCGTTCGACGCCGTGCACCACGCTGAGCCGGCGCACGCGGCGGATCACGTCGGCCAGGTGTTTGCGGCTGCGCACCTCGATGCCAAATTCCATCACGGAAATCTGCACGTCGCGTTCGCGATACTCGACCGAATCGATATTGGAGTCGCTTTCGGCGACGGCCGCCGCGACCTGGGCAAGCACGCCGGGTTTGTTCTCCACATCCAGCTTGAGCGCCGCGCGGTAGTCGCCTTGCACATGACGGTCCCAGGCCATCGGCACGCAGCGTTCCGGATGCTTGCGGTACTCGGCCGCGTTACGGCAATCGGTGCGATGCACGACCACGCCCTTGCCGGCGCTGATGTAGCCCATGATGTCGTCGCCGGGGATCGGGTAACAGCAACGCGCGAAACTGAGCACGCCCTTCTCGGTGCCGGTGATCAGGATCCGCTCGCCGCTGCCGGCGCTTTCGCCACGCAGGGGCAACTCCTCGCTGCCTTGCATCAGGTACTGGGCAACCTGCGCCGGCATGCGATTACCCAACGCGATATCGGCGAGCAGCTCCTCGAGCCGCCGGTAGCGATTCTCGACCAGGAATTGCTCGATTTTTTCCTGCGGTACGCGATCGAGCGAACTCTCGCGCGCCTCCAGCGCACGATCGAGCATGCGGTGCCCGAGATCGACGGCGTCCTCGTGTTCCAGACGTTTCAGGTAATGCCGGATCGCCGTGCGCGCCTTGCTCGAAACCACGAACTCCAGCCACTGCGGCCCCGGCGTCGCCGACGGCGCGGTGATGATCTCGACGGTTTGTCCGCTGGCCAGCTTGCTGCGCAGCGGCACCAGCTTCTTGTCCACGCGCGCGGCCACCGCGTGGTTGCCGACGTCGGTGTGCACGGCAAAGGCGTAGTCGAGCGCGGTGGCGTTGCGCGGCAGCGACAGGATGTCGCCCTTGGGAGTGAACAGGTACACCTCGTCAGGGAACAAGTCGACCTTGACGTTTTCCAGGAACTCCAGCGACGAACCCGCCGATTCCTGGCTGTCCATCAAATTGCGCACCCAGTCCTGGGCGCGGACCTGCGCGCTGTTCATGCCCTGGCCGACGTTCTTGTACAACCAGTGCGCGGCAATGCCGCGCTCGGCGATCACATCCATTTCCTCGGTGCGGATCTGCACTTCCACCGGCGTGCCGTAGCTGC
>JBAZBG010000007.1:13436-17930 GCA_041671585.1 Arenimonas sp.
CGGACCTGCGCGCTGTTCATGCCCTGGCCGACGTTCTTGTACAACCAGTGCGCGGCAATGCCGCGCTCGGCGATCACATCCATTTCCTCGGTGCGGATCTGCACTTCCACCGGCGTGCCGTAGCTGCCGAACAACACCGTGTGCAGGCTCTGGTAACCGTTGGCCTTGGGGATGGCGATGAAATCGCGAAAGCGGGCATCGAGCGGCTTGAACAGCGAGTGCACACAGCCCAGCGCCACGTAGCATTGCATCAGTTTTGGCACCACCAGACGAAAGCCGAACACGTCCATTACCTGGTCGAAGCTTTTGTTCTCCTGGCGCATCTTCTGGTAGATGCTCCATGGCGCCTTGACCCGGCTGACCAGTCGGAACGGCAGGCCCTCCTGGCTCAGGCGCTGCGAAATCTTCGCCTCCAGCGTGGCCATCGCCTCGCGGCGCATCACTGGCTGGCTGGCGATGCGCTTGGCGATGACCTTGTGCCGGAGCGGGTGCAGCGCGCGAAAGCCCATGTCCTGCAGCTCCGCCTTGATCCGGTTCATGCCCAGGCGATGCGCGATCGGCGCGTAGATCTCCAGCGTCTCGCGGGCGATGCGGCGCCGTGAGTCCGGGCTCATCGCATCGAGCGTGCGCATGTTGTGCAGGCGATCGGCAAGCTTGATCAGGATGACCCGAAGGTCGCGCGACATCGCCAGCATCATCTTGCGGAAGCTTTCGGCGTCGGCTTCCTGCCGGTCGCGGAACTGGATCTTGTCCAGTTTGGTCACGCCGTCGACGAGTTCGGCGACCGCCTCACCGAATTCGTCCGAGATCGCGCTGCGCGGCAGCGGCGTGTCTTCCAGGGCATCGTGCAGGATGGCCGCGCACAGGGTTTCGGTATCCATGCGCAGCTCGGCCAGGATGCCGGCCACCGCGACCGGATGGGTGATGTACGCCTCGCCGGATTTCCGGATCTGGCCGGCGTGGGCGCTGGCGCCGACCTGGTAGGCCCGCCGAACCCTCAGCACCTGGGCCTCGGGCAGGTACTCCAGCAACCTGATCTCAAGCGCGCGCACCGCTTCCGGACACGGATCCGGACACGGTTGGAACGCAGCATCGATGGGCGATGTGAGCGAGGACATGAGTCCAGACTACCCGCCCGCGCCAGCGCCTTCAATGCGGACGCCGCCGACGCAGCCAGGGATTCCGCGGGTTTCGCGCGGTCCTTGGCGGCAGCAACAAAAACGGCCCAAAAAGGGCCGTTTTTTCAGTGTTTCGCCCAGCTCGACGATCAGTCGTCGACGCCCTTGCCCAGGTCGTCGTCGACCACTTCGGCGGCGGCCCATTCCAGGGCTTCGCGTTCGGCGCGCTCGCGTTCGATCTTTTCGACTTCATCGATCAGGTTCTGGTCGATCTTGCGCGCGGCGATTTCGCGCAGGGCCATGACCGTGGGTTTGTCCTGCAGCTCGCTGTTGTCCAGGGTCGGCTCGACGCCGGTGGCCAGCTGGCGGGCGCGTTTGGAGGCCATCAGCACCAGCTCGAAGCGGTTTTCGACGACGGACAGGCAGTCTTCAACGGTAATGCGGGCCATACAGTCTCCAGGGCGCCCGGCATGTGCCGGCCAGGTCGCAAAATCAATGAGTTACGCGGAACTGGGCATTATACGCCCCCCACCCCCCAGCTTCAAATCCCGCCCTTGTGGGAGCGGCTTCAGCCGCGATCGCCGCCCAGGGAATCGCGGCTGAAGCCGCTCCCACGGTGTCAAGAGCCGCGCAGCAGGGCTTCGATCAGGGCCGCGTGCCGCTCGGCCTGCACCTGCCGCCGTTGCCGGCTGGCCAGGAAGATGGCCTGCATCTCGCGCGCGGCGGTATCGAAATCCTCATTGACGATCAGGAAGTCGAATTCGTCGTAGTGGCTCATTTCCTCGCGCGCGGCCGACAGGCGCTGGGCGATAACCGCCTCGCTGTCCTGCCCCCGGCTGCGCATCCGCGATTCCAGCGCCTGCCGCGAGGGCGGCAGGATGAACACACTGAGCGCCTCCGGCATTCTCTCGCGGACCTGGCGCGCGCCCTGCCAGTCGATCTCCAGCAATACGTCCTGGCCGGCCGCCAGCTGCGGCTCGACCGATTGCCGCGCGGTGCCCTTGTAGTCGCCGTGGACGAGGGCGTGTTCGAAAAAGTCGCCAGCCGCAATCATCCGCTGGAACTCGTCGGCGCCGATGAAGTGGTAGTGCTGGGCATGACGTTCGCCCGGGCGCGGCGCGCGCGAGGTGTAGGAAATCGACAAGGCGATTCCCGGCGTGCTCTTGAGCACCGCGTTCACCAGGCTGGACTTGCCGGCGCCGGACGGCGCCGCGACGATGAAAAGCGTTCCGCGCATGCTCACTCCAGATTCTGGACCTGCTCACGGAGCTGTTCGATCAGCACCTTGAGTTCTACCGCCGCCTGCGTGGTTCGCGAATCGACCGACTTGGAACCGAGTGTGTTGGCTTCACGATTGAATTCCTGCATCAGGAAATCCAGGCGGCGACCGACCGCTTCGGGCAGACCGAACACCCTGCGCGCTTCGGCGACATGGCTGCCGAGCCGATCCAGTTCCTCGTCGACGTCGATCTTCTGCAGATTCAATACCACTTCCTGTTCCAGGCGGCCGGGTTCCAGCGGCAACTTCAGATCGGCCAGCCTGGCGTCGAGCTTCGCCCGCAAGGCGGCTCGGATATCCGGCAACCACTGACGGATTTGCCCGGCAATGCGTTCAATGCCATCCAGGCGCTCGCGCATCACCGCGGCAAGGCTCGCGCCTTCGCGCTCGCGTGCGGCGACGAATTCGGCCAGCGTCTGATCCAGCAGGGCCATGGCTTCGGCCTGCAAGCCGGCCTGGTCGAGCTCGGCTTCCTCCACCACGCCCGGATAGCGCAGCAGTTCGATGAAGTCGATGTTCATGTCGGGAAACTGGGAGTGATGGCGACGCGCCAGCAAGGCCAGTTGTTCGAGCAACTCGTTGTTGACGGCCAGCGGCGCGCGCGCGCCGGCGACGGGACGCAGGCGAAAGTTCAAGTCGACTTTCCCGCGCGAGATCTTTTGCGCGACGCGCTCGCGGAATGCAGACTCGAACGGACGCAACTCTTCGGGCGCGCGCACCGACAACTCGAGAAAGCGGTGATTGACCGAGCGCAGCTCGCAACTGAGCTGGCCACCGGTGGCGGCGCGCTCGCAGGCGGCAAAGGCGGTCATGCTGCGGATCATGGTGATTCCGGAGAGGAGTTGGACGGGAATGGTAATCTAGCCGACCAGAATTTGTCGGAAATCAGCCATGACCCCTGTCACCCGGCCCAGCGGCCGCGCTCTCGACCAGCTACGCGAGGTCCGCATCGAACGGCAGTTCACCAAGCACGCGGAAGGGTCGGTGCTGATCTGCTTCGGCGATACCCGCGTGCTGTGCACGGCAAGCGTGGAAAACCGCGTGCCCGGGTTCTTGCGCGGCAAGGGCGAAGGCTGGGTCACGGCCGAATACGGCATGCTGCCGCGCTCGACCAACGAGCGCATGAATCGCGAAGCGGCCAGCGGCAAGCAGGGCGGCCGCACGCTGGAGATCCAGCGACTGATCGGCCGCTCCCTGCGCGCCTGCGTCGACCGCAGGGCGCTCGGCGAACGCAGCATCACCCTCGATTGCGATGTCCTGCAGGCCGACGGCGGCACCCGCACCGCGGCGATCACCGGCGCCTATGTCGCGCTTTGCGATGCCGTCGCGTTGCTCAAGCGCCGTGGCGACTTGAATCGCGATCCGATCCTGGGCGCAGTCGCCGCCATCTCCGTCGGCATCTACCAAGGCCAGCCGGTGCTCGACCTGGACTACGCGGAAGACTCCAACTGCGACACCGACATGAATGTGGTGATGAACGATGGCGGCGGCTTTATCGAATTGCAGGGCACCGCCGAGGGCCATGCCTTCCGCCGCGACGAAATGAACGCGATGCTTCTGCTGGCCGAGAAAGGCGTCGCCGAACTGGTGGCGATGCAGCGCGCCGCCCTCGGCCGCTAACGTGCAACCGCAGTCTGTGGGAGCGGCTTTAGCCGCGATAGCCTGTTCGGCACACCATTCGCGGCTAAAGCCGCTCCCACAGGGCGCCGCGTAGTTGGATCATCTGCGATGAAGACTCTGGTTCTGGCGACATCCAACCGCGGCAAGTTGGCCGAAATCCAGCCGTTGCTCGCCGAATGCGGCTTCGCGCTGGTCAGCCAGGGCGAACTCGGCGTTGCCGACGCGATCGAAAGCGGGCGCACCTTCATCGAAAACGCGCTGATCAAGGCGCGTCACGCCTGTGCTGCGACCGGCCTGCCGGCACTGGCGGACGACTCCGGCCTGATCGTCGATGCGCTGGCTGGCGCGCCTGGCCTGATCAGCGCGCACTACGCCGGTGCGCACGGCGACAGCGAAGGCAATATCCGCAAGCTGCTGGCCGAATTGGCCGGCGTGCCGGAAGAAAAACGCAGCGCGCGTTTCTATTCGATTATCGTC
>JBAZBG010000008.1:0-17379 GCA_041671585.1 Arenimonas sp.
AGGCGATCAGCTCGACCTTGCTGCGGAAGCTGTCGCAGGCATCGAGCACCAGGTCGTACTCCCTATCCAGCAGCTCGGCCAGGTTGCCCGGGGTCAGAAACTTGGCAATCACCTCGATCTGCATGCGCGGATTGATCGCAATACAGCGCTCGGCAAGCACTTCGCCCTTGACATGGCCATACTGCCCATCTAGCGCATGCAGCTGGCGGTTGGTGTTGGACAGGCAGACCTCATCGGCATCGATCAGCGTCAATTTTCCGACGCCGCTGCGCGCTAGCGCCTCCACAGCCCAGGAACCGACACCGCCAAGGCCGACCACGCAGACGTGCCTGGCAAACAGTCGCTTGCTGCTGCCCTTGCCGTAGAGGCGGTCGATGCCGGAAAAACGCTGGTTCAGTAAGCTGTCCATGGCTAATTGTAAGGCCTGGGCCGGAATGCGAAATCCGCCGGGGCCCGAATCGGCGTAAATTGACTGGCGTCTCTATTCGACCTGTCTCCCGAGGAATCCACTGCATGAAGTTTCGCCTGGCCTGCATCGCGGCATTGTCGCTCGCGCTTTCCTCATGCTCGACGACCACCGAAACCAGGCCCAGCCCGAGCATCGTGACGACGCCCGTCCCGCCGCGCGCCATGGCGAAGTGTCCGGATTGCGGCCGCATCGAGAAGATTGAAGTCGTGCAGGGAGTACGCGCCACAACGCGCGGCGGCGTGGTGCTCGGCGGCGTGGTTGGCGGCGTCGTGAGCGCTCCGGACAAAGCCGCCGCGCCCAAGCCCGCCGGGGTATCCGTAACCACTTATCGGTTGACGGTACGCATGGACGATGGGCGGCGCGTGAAGATCCACCAGAACGTGATTTCGGCGAACCTGCGAGTGGGCTCCGTGGTGCGGGTCGCAAACGGACGGGTGATGTTGCTCCGCTAAGCTGCCATCGACCGGCCGCATGCTAGTCTTCGCAAAAAATTTCGCAACATCAACGGAGAGGCTATCGTGCGTGCATTGGTCCTGTTTCTGGTCGGCTTGGCGGTGGGCGCCCTGTGCACCCTGATCCTCATCAATACCCTCAACCGGGGCACGGCGTTTCCCAACGCGGTGATGGCCATGATGGGCCAGCAAATGAAGGCGCTCGACGCGAGCGTCAAACAAAGCCGGTGCGCGTCGACTGATCTGACGCCGCGCCTGCAGACCCTTCGCTTCGTCGCCAACGATATCGAGACGGCGTTCGCGGACATGAAGGACGAAGCGCAGTTCGGTCGATACGCCAGCGACCTGCGTGCGGTTGCCGACGCCTCCCTCATGGCGCCGCCGGCCAACTGCAAGGCGGCCGCCGCCGCCCTCAGCAGTCTCGGCAAGGCCTGCGACAGCTGTCATCGGGATTACAAGAGCTGATTCCGGCGGCCAGGGGCCGTTGAAGCAGGCGTCGGCACCGGGTCCGGGCGCCGCTCCCGCAATGCAACATGCGAACTGGCTCACAATTCGCTATGGTTGGGCAGTCCGCCGCTCTGCGGGCCTTTTTTTGCCAACCTTCAGGGGAGTCTGCATGTCGAATACCGTCCGCAACATCGTGCTTGCCACCGCTTTGGTTGCCGCGACCGGCGTAACTTTCGCCGCGCGCCAAGCCAATCAGTCCGCGTTGAGAAACCCGCTCGTAGTAAGCATGTTGGCCGACAGCAGCAGCGCCCAGGCGTTCATGGGTACGGTTGAATTCAAGGTCACCAACAACAGCGCCGAAATCCTCAAGGTGCCTTACTGGCAGCTGCCGTCCGCCAGCCACGAGAACAAGCTGTTCCAGGTTCTCCGGGACGGCAAGCCGGCACAGTACACCGGTCCGATGATCAAGCGCGGCGCTCCGACCGAGGCTGACCTGGTCACGTTCCAGCCCTACGAGACCAAGGTCATGTCGGTTGACTTGAGCAAGTCCTACGACTTGAGCAAGGCCGGCCAGTACACGGTCACGTTCGGCTCCTTCCTCGAAGGCGCCAAGACCAACACCGGGCGCAGGCTCGCCGGCAGCAACGGCCAGATGGCCCGCCTGCAGTCGGTTCCGCTGAAGCTGTGGGTCGATTCCGACAATGCGCTCAAGGCCTTGCAGCCGGGCGGCAGCAACGAGCGCCGGCCGGGCAGCGGTGGCACGGTCGTCAATGGCGTGACCTATGTCGGCTGCAGCTCCACCCAGATCTCGGGCGCGGGCAATGCCGTCACCCAGGCACGTGCCTATTCCGAAAACGCCAAGGGCTATCTCGCCGGCAACAACCAGGGTCCGCGCTACACGACCTGGTTCGGCGCCTACACCAGCTCGCGCTACAGCACGGTCAGCCAGCATTTCGTCGCCATCGACAGCGCCATGGACCAGAGTGGCGGCCAGGTGAAGATCAACTGCGGTTGCAGTCAGAACTACTACGCTTACGTCTATCCGACCAAGCCGTATGAGATCTTCGTGTGCAAGGCGTTCTGGAGCGCTCCGACCGCCGGCACCGATTCCAAGGGCGGCACGCTGATCCACGAAATGAGCCACTTCAACGTGGTCGCCAGCACCGACGACTGGGTGTACGGCCAGTCTGGCGCCAAGAGCCTGGCGATCAGCAATCCAACCAATGCCGTCGACAACGCGGACAACCACGAATACTTCGCGGAAAATTCGCCGTTCCAGAACTGAGGTTGAGTTTCTGAAAAGAAGAAAGCCCGCTTCGGCGGGCTTTTTTTCTTTCGCGAAGAGCCGTTTGGCGCAACGAACGCACCATGCCCTATGCTCCGCGAATGGATACCCAACTCGTTCTATATGCAGTGGCCGCCCTGCTGATCGTCATTGGCCTGGCCGGCACCATTCTGCCTGCCCTGCCCGGCTTGCCACTGATGTTCGCCGGCATGCTGATCGCGGCATGGGCGGATAAATTCACGCAGATCGGCGGCTGGACGATTGCAGTGCTGGCCGTGCTGACCTTGATATCGCTGGCGGTGGACATCGCCGCAACGGCCATGGGCGCCAAGCGCGTTGGCGCGAGCAAGCTGGCCATGCTTGGCGCGGCCCTGGGCACCTTGTTCGGAGGCCTTGTCTTCAGTATCCCCGGCCTTATCGTCGGCCCTTTCCTCGGCGCCATGGCTGGGGAGCTGATCAACGGTCGGGAATGGCTGCACGCCTCCCGGATCGGCATCGGTACCTGGATTGGGCTGGCGATCGGCACCGCCCTCAAGCTGGCGATGGCTTTCGCGATGCTCGGGGTCTTCGTGTTCGCGATCCTGTGGCAGTAATCCGAGCTACTCCTGCAATTCACGCAGCGTGACTGACGGCGGCGCGCTCAACACGCGACGCGTTGCCAACATCCCCGCCACGATCGCCGCGACCACGCCGACGGCGCTGCTGGCGCCAATCAATCGCCAATTCGCCGACCACGGCAGGTCGAACACTTGCTGGGCAACCACTCCGGACAGCACCGTCGCCGCAATCGCCGCCGTCAGGCCCGACAGCAGGCCTATCACCGCGAACTCCGAGGCCTGCGCCAATAGGAGTTGGCGGCGGCTGCCACCGAGAACGCGCATGACGGCGCCCTCGAGCAGTCGTTCGTCCTGGGATGCGCTGACCGACGCGACCAACACCAGGATGCCGGCTGCCAGGGAGAAGTAGAACACCGCCTCAACCACCGCCGATACCTGGTCGATGATGCCGCGCACCTGATCGAGGACGGCGTCGATGTCGATCACCGACAGGTTCGGAAAACGCCCCACCAACTTGTTGGTAAAGCTCGCCTTCTGCGTGCCGACGTGGACGCCACCGACGTAGCTGGCGGGAAATCCCTCGAACGAGCCCGGCGATCCGATGACGAAGAAATTGGGCTGGAAACTTTCCCAATCCACCTTGCGCAAGCTGGTGACGGTTGCCGCGTACGACTGCCCGGCAATGTCGAAAACCACGCGGTCGCCCAGCTTCCAGCCAAGCGTCTGCGCAAACTCCTGTTCGACTGAAAGCTCGGGGCTGGCAGGTCCGGTAGCCGGCCAGAGCTTGCCCTGCGTGATCTGGTTGTCGGGGCGCAGCGTGCGCGCATGCGACAGGTTGAATTCGCGCTCGGCGAGTCGCCGCGCCCGCCCATCTTCGCCCGCGAAGTCTGCGCCCGTGACCGCCTTGCCATTGAACTGGACCAGCCTGCCGCGAATCATCGGATACAGCACCGGTTTGCTCACCCCGGCGTCGACCAGATACGCGATCACCGGACCGACCTGTTCGGGTTGCACGTTGATGATGAAGCGATTGGGTGCGTCCTCCGGTAGCGCACGCTGCCAGCGGGAAAGCAGGTCGCTGCGCACGAAGGTCAGCAGCAGGAGCACCATCAAGCCAAGACCGAGCGAGGATATTTGCGCGACGCTCGCTGCCGGGCGCCGACTGACATTGGCCAAGCCGTAGCGCCACGGTCCCTGCAGGCGCGAACGCAGGCGACGAACCAACACGATCAGGGCAAAAGCGAGCGCAGCCAGCACCGCCAGCGTGCCCGTGATGCCGAGCAACATCGCCGAGCCCAGGGTGGCCGACCCGGCCTTCCACCAGAGCAAGGTTCCCAGTCCGGTCAGTCCGACGACGGCCGCTACCCAGGCGCTGGGCTCGGCTATGTCCAGATCGCGACGCAACACGCGCAAGGCCGGTACCCGACGCAAGGCCAGGACGGGCGGAATGCCGAAGGCGAGCAAGACGGTCAGGCCGACGCCCAAACCTTCGAACACCGGCCGCCAACCCGCCGGCGGTATCGCCACTCCAAGCGCCGAAGCCAGCCAACTACCCACGACAGACTGCAGGGCGAGCGCGAGGATCACGCCGATGGCACTGCCGATAACACCAAGCAGCAACAGCTCACCCACGTGTATCCCCACCAGCGTGCCCTGACTGGCGCCCAGGCAGCGCATCACGGCGCTGCCGGCAAGGTGCCTGGCGCTGTGGCGCCGGGCCGCCATGGCGACGGCCACCGCGGCGAGCACCACGGAGATCAACGCCGCCAACCCGAGGAAACGTCCCGCGCGATCCAGCGCCGAGCGAATTTCAGGGCGGGCATCGGCGGCGGTTTCCAGTCGTTGGCCGCGACCCAGTCCCTTGCGGACCCGGGCTACGAATCCGCTGACGGCGGTCGCGTCTCCGGCGACGATCAATCGGTAGGTTATCCGGCTGCCCGGCTGCTCGAGACCGGTGGCCGGCAGATCGGCCAGGTTGAGGAACACCTTGGGCCCCGCGCTGAAATAATTGAGCGATGCTTCCGGTTCCTGGACGACGAACGCCGCCAGTCGCAAGCTGCTGTCGCCGATCTTGATCGGATCGCCGATCGATGCGGCCAGGGCTTGCGCGCCAGAGCGCGACATCCACACGGTGCCGCGTTGCGGAATGGCATCTGCGGTCGATTCGGATCCCCCGCCCTGCTGCTGGATCCGGAAGCTGCCACGCAGCGGAAATCCTTCGCCGATGGCGCGAATTTCACCGAGCCGGACCTCGTCACCGGCCCCGACCATGCTCGGGAACGCCCGCGTCTCCGTCTGCCGGAGACCATCGGCGAAAGCGCTGTCGCGCAACGGGCCGGAGATGGGCTGGTCGGCGCGCAGGACGGCATCGCCGCCCAGCAGCCGGTTCGCCTCGAGCGCCAGCGCGCGCTCGGCGCGGTCGGTGAGAAAGCCCACCGAGGTGACTGCCATGACAGCGAGCACCAGCGCCGCGAGCAGGATGCGCACCTCACCGGCGGCAAGGTCGCGGCGCATCTGGCGCCACGCCAGCATCAGCACCCTCATTGGCCGGCCAACCGGCCGGAATCCAGACGCAGGATTCGGCTGCAGCGGCTCGCCAGCCGCTCGTCGTGGGTCACCAGCACCAGGGTCGTGCCGCTTTGCGCGTTGAGCTCGAACAACAAGTCGATGATGGCGCGACCGGTCTCGGTGTCCAGGTTGCCGGTCGGCTCATCGGCGAACAAGAGCGACGGACCGGTGACGAATGCCCGAGCCAGAGCAACGCGCTGTTGCTCGCCGCCCGACAGCTGACGCGGGTAGTGCTCCAGACGCTCGCCCAATCCCACCCGCCGCAGGATGGCTTGCGCTGGCGCCAGCGTGTCCCGGTCGCCGCGCAACTCCAGCGGCAGCATGACGTTTTCCAGCGCGGTCAGGGCGGGCAACAACTGGAAACTCTGGAACACGAATCCGACTTTCTCGCCGCGGATGCGCGCGCGTCCATCTTCATCGAGCGTGGACAACACCCTGCCATCCAGGCTGACCGAGCCTTCGCTGGGCACGTCCAGGCCGGCAAGCAATGACAGCAGCGTGCTCTTGCCCGAGCCTGAAGCGCCCACTACCGCTACGGCCTCGCCGCCGGCAATGGTGAAACTCACGCCGTCCAGAATGGTCAATTCATGGTCTGGAAGCCGGACCCGCTTGCCCAGGTTGCTGGCTACGAGTTCGCCCGAGGTGGTGTCCGTGCTTGAATCCTGCCGTGGTGCCGCAATTGAATCACTCATGTCACTGGGAGTCCGCGGAATGAATGGAATATATGGAGCATGGCAGGCCCGGGTTCAACGGGGCGTCATGATTTTCCTGCTGTTGATGCTGTGCTCGGCCGCGGCGATGGCGACAACGACCCGGACTGTGCTCGTGCTCGGGGACTCACTATCGTCCGGCTATGGCCTGGCCGCCGACCAGGGCTGGGTGGCGCTCACCGCGCAACGCATGCGCGGCTCGCATCCCGGATGGCGGCTGGTCAACGCCAGCATCAGCGGCGAAACCACCGCGGGCGGCGCCTCGCGGGTTGCCGCGGAAATCGCCCGGTCGCGGCCGGCAGTGGTCATCGTGGAGCTCGGGGCCAACGACGGCTTGCGCGGCCTGGCGCCGGCGCAGACCCAGGCCAATCTGGAAATCATCATTCGATCCGCGAAGGCGGCGAAGGCGAAAGTACTGCTGATTGGCATGCGCATGCCGCCGAATTTCGGCCAGCAATACACGCGCAGTTTCGAGCAGAACTACGTGACGCTGGCCAAGCGCCACGACACGGCCTTCGTGCCCTTCCTGCTCGCGCCGATCGCCGCCGATCGCAATGCGTTCCAGGCCGACAACCTGCATCCGGTGGCCGCCGTCCAACCAAAGCTGCGGGACCATGTATGGGGTGCGCTGAAGCCGTTGCTCAAGTGAGCGTCTGTTGCTCCGCCGCCAGCGCTTTCATCGACTTGTACTGATGGGTGAATTGCCCCGGCTCACGCGACCTGAGCAAGCGAACGATCGCACGCGCCACGGTGTCGGCTTCAATCATGCGATAGCGTGCCAGCCTGCCAACCAGTGCCCGGTTGGCCAACGGCGCAAACAATTGCGCCAGCGCTTCGACAGGCCGCTTCTGGGCGCGCTCGCCCAGCAGCAATCCAGGCTGCAGGATATCGAGCCGGTCGAAGCCTATTTTTTCCAGCGCGTCTTCGACCTCGCCTTTGATACGCAGGTAGAAATTGCCCGATTGCCGACTGGCGCCCACGGAGGAAACCAGGATGGCGTGGCGGGCGCCGAGATCGAAGGCGATTTGTCCGAGGCGCAGCACCAGGTCGCGATCAATGGCGATGAACGCCTCGCGTGAGCCTGCAACCTTGATGGTGGTACCCAGGCAACTGACGTAGGCGCCAAGCAAGTGCGCCGGGTGCGCCTTGATTTCCCTGGCAAGCTGGTCATCGCATTGCGCTGCGCTGAAATCAACTTGCATGGTAACCAGCCGGCTATCCGCTAAGCGAATGCCCCGACGCAAGGGCGCGAATACCGTACCGCCAAAACGCCGATTTTCGAGCAACCGGCGCAGCGCCAGGCCGCCCACCAGGCCCGTGCCTCCAGCCAGCAGGATATTGCGCGAGCTCACGCCCACTCAGTCAGTTTTTCGCGCTCGTAGAGCAGCTTGAAGGACGGCCGCTCCTTCATGCGTGCCGCGAGCCTGGCCAGGTTCGGCCATTCGGTGGCCGGCTTGGGCATGTTGCGCGACCAGCGCATCAGCATGGTCAGGTGAAAGTCAGCTGCGGAAAGCGACTCGCCCAGCAGCCACGGGCCGTGTTCGGCGAGGTGACTCTCGATCCGATCCCAGCTGGCTTCGACGCGCACCCGCGCCGCTTCCCGGGTTGCCTCGGCGTTGGCTTCGCCCGCCGCTTCACTGGGGTAGAACCAGTTCCGGAATGCCGGCTGCAGGGTATCGGCCAGGTGCAAGATCCACTGGTAATAGTGCGCCCTGCGCACGGTGCCCAATGGAGGCGCCAGGCCGGCGGCGGGATAGGAATCGGCCAGGTGCAGCACCAACGCGGCGGCTTCGAATACGGGCTCGCCATCGATCAACAGCGTCGGTACTACGCCGTTGGGATTGAGCTTGAGGTACTCGGGGGACTTCTGTTCCCGCGCTTCGAAATCAAGTAGTCGAAGCTCGTGCACGACATCGAGCTCGATCAGCAGCCAATGCACGACCAGGCTTGCCGCACCGGGCGAGTAAAAAAGAGTAAGCATCGACATCCTCCCTGAAAGCCCACAGCCGCCACCCTACTACGAACCCGATTGTGCAGGAGGGGCTTCAGCCGCGAAAGCTCCATGTGTAGGAGCGGCTTCAGCCGCGAAAGCTCCATGTGTGGGAGCGGCTTCAGCCGCGATTGGTATCCGCGGCGGGGCTTTCGCGGCTGAAGCCGCTCCCACATGGGCGTTATTCGAGGACGACGGGGATTTTGCCGATGCGGGCCTGCCATTCCTTCGGGCCGGTGCGGTGCACGGACTGCCCCGTCGAATCCACGGCAACGGTGACCGGCATGTCCTTGACCTCGAACTCGTAGATGGCCTCCATGCCCAGGTCGGCAAAGCCGACCACGCGCGAGGACCTGATCGCTTTCGAGACCAGGTAGGCGGCACCACCGACCGCCATCAGGTAAACCGATCGGTGCTTGCGGATCGCTTCGATCGCTGCCGGGCCGCGTTCGGCCTTGCCGACCATGCCGAGCAATCCGGTTTGCGCGAGCACCTGTTCGGTGAATTTGTCCATGCGCGTCGCCGTGGTCGGTCCGGCCGGACCGATGACCTCGTCGCGCACTGCGTCGACCGGCCCGACGTAATAGATGAAACGGCCGCGCAGGTCGACCGGCAGCGGCTCGCCGCGATCGAGCATCTCGACGATGCGCTTGTGCGCCGCATCGCGGCCGGTCAACAGCTTGCCGTTGAGCAACACTGTTTCGCCCGGCTGCCAGCTGGCAACATCCTCCACCGTTACCGTATCCAGATCGACCCGACGTCCATTGGAAGCGTCGTAGGTCAGCGTCGGCCAGTCTTCCAGCGACGGCGGATCCAGCGCCACCGGACCCGAACCGTCGAGCACGAAATGCGCGTGCCGCGTTGCGGCGCAGTTGGGAATCAATGCCACCGGCAGGTTCGCCGCATGCGTCGGATAATCCTTGACCTTGACGTCGAGCACCGTGGTCAGCCCGCCCAGCCCTTGCGCGCCGATTCCGAGTGCGTTGACCTTCTCGTAGAGTTCCAGCCGCAATTCTTCGGCGCGGTTCGCCGGCCCGCGCGCGGCCAGGTCGGTAATGTCGATCGGCTCCATCAGCGCTTCTTTCGCCAACAGCATCGCTTTTTCGGCGGTGCCGCCGATACCGATGCCAAGCATGCCGGGCGGACACCAGCCGGCGCCCATCGTCGGCACCGTCTTCAGTACCCAGTCGACGATCGAATCGGAAGGGTTGAGCATGGCGAACTTGGACTTCGCTTCCGAACCACCGCCTTTCGCCGCGACGATGACATCGACCGTAGCCCCCGGCACCACCGTCATATTGACCACGGCGGGCGTGTTGTCCCGGGTGTTGCTGCGCCTGCCTGCGGGGTCCGCCAGCACTGACGCGCGCAGGCGATTATCGGGATGGTTGTAGGCGCGCCGCACGCCCTCGTTGACCATGTCTTCGATACCCATGCTGGCATCGTCCCAACGCACCTTCATCCCGATCTTCAGGAACACGGTGACAATACCGGTGTCCTGGCAGATAGGCCGATGGCCCTCGGCGCACATGCGCGAGTTGATCAGGATTTGCGCGATGGCGTCCTTCGCGGCCGGCGATTCCTCGCGCTCATAGGCGGCGGCGAGGTTCCGGATGTAATCGACCGGGTGGTAGTAGCTGATGTACTGCAAGGCGTCGGCGACGCTCTGGATGAAATCTTCCTGCTTGATGCTGGCCATATCAAAACTCTCGCATGTCTACCTGAAGTCATGTTTGTGGGAGCGGCTTCAGCCGCGATGCTTCCTGTGCCAAGTCGCGAAGCAGCATCGCGGCTGAAGCCGCTCCTACAGGTTCGGTTGCTTATTCCAGTTCGCTCCAGCGGGCGTAGGCGGTGTCCAGCTGCTGGAGGAGATCGGCCAGGCGTTTGCTCGACGCCTGCATTTCGGCGCTGGTTTGTTGATAGTGCTCGGGGCTGTTCATGGCCGCGGTCGCCGCCGCGACTTGCGTTTCCAGGGTCTCGATCAGGCCCGGCAAGGACTCCAGTTCGCGTTGGTCCTTGAAGCCAAGCTTCTTCTTCGCCGGCACGGGCGCCGCTGGCGCCGGCGCCGCAGGTTGCCTGGCCACTTCCGGGGTCAGGCGGGGTGCCGACGTGCCTGCCTTCGACTGCGCGGGCCGTTGTCGCAACCAGTCGGTGTAGCCGCCCACGTAGTCGCCAACACGGCCGTTGCCTTCCATCACCAACGAACTGGTCACCACGTTGTCGAGGAATGCGCGATCGTGCGAGACCAGGATCAGCGTGCCGGGGTAGTCGATCAGTAGTTCTTCCAGCAATTCCAGGGTCTCCACATCCAGGTCGTTGGTCGGTTCGTCCATGACCAGCAGATTGGACGGGCGCGCGAACAACTTGGCCAGTAGCAACCGGTTCCGCTCACCACCGGAAAGTTTGGTGATCGGCGCCAACGCCCGGTCCGGACTGAACAGGAAATCCTGCAAGTAGCCCATCACGTGCTTGCGGCCGCCATTGATCTCAATGAACTCGCGGCCCTCGGAAACATTGTCGAGCGCGTTCCAGTCATCGCGCAGCGCACCGCGCAACTGGTCGAAAAAGGCGATCTCGAGGTTGGTGCCGGTGCGCACTTCGCCAGCCTGCGGTTGCAGGTCGCCAAGCAGGAGTTTGAGCAGCGTGGTCTTGCCCGAACCATTGGGCCCGATCAGGCCGATCTTGTCGCCGCGCTGGATAACAGTGTTGAAATCGCGGATCAGCACACGATCGCCGAAAGCAAAATCGACGTGCTTGGCCTCGAAAATCCGCTTGCCGGATTTGTTGGCGCCGGCCGCGGCCAGCGAGACGTTGCCTGCCTGCGCGCGGCGTTCGCTGCGTTCACGGCGCATGGCCTTCAGCGCGGTGACGCGGCCCTCGTTGCGGGTACGCCGGGCCTTGATGCCCTGCCGGATCCAGACTTCCTCCTGCGCCAGCTTCTTGTCGAACAGGATGTTGGCCTGCGATTCGGCATGCAGGCGCTCTTCGCGCCGGCGCAGGTAATTCTCGTAGTCGCCCGGCCAACTCGTGACCTGGCCGCGATCGATTTCGATGATGCGCGTGGCCAGATTACGCAGGAACGCGCGGTCATGAGTGACGAATACCACGCTGCCGGCAAAGTTCTTCAGGAAGTCTTCCAGCCAGGCGATCGATTCGATGTCCAGGTGGTTGGTAGGTTCGTCGAGCAACAACAGGTCCGGCGCCGCGACCAGGGCCTGCGCCAGTAACACGCGGCGTTTCATGCCGCCCGACAGGGCGGAGAATTCCGCGTCTTCCGGCAAGTCGAGCTTGCTGATCACCTGTTCGACGCGCTGCTCCAGCTGCCAGCCATGGCCCGCTTCGATCTTCGCCTGCACGGCGCCCAAGGCATCCATATCGATGGCATCGCCATCGTGCAGGAGGTGGTGGTAGTGGGCAAGATGCCCGCCCAGCTCGCCCAGGCCCAGGGCAACCACGTCGAAGACCGTGCCGTTCAATTCCTTTGGCACGTCCTGGGACAAGCCGGCGATGCGGCTGCCGAACTGCCGGACTTCACCGTCATCGGGCTTGATTTCACCGGCCATGAGTCGCATCAGCGTCGATTTTCCGGCGCCGTTGCGGCCGACGATGCAGACACGCTCGTTCGGTTCGATACTCAGGTTGACCTGTTCGAGCAGGAGCGGGCCGCCGACGCTGTAGTCGACGTTTTGAAATAGGATCAGGGACATCCGCTTATTTTACCGCGCCAGGCCGCCCGCAAGTGCGCTCGATCATCAATCTGTGCGCAACCCGGCATCCCCGGATCGGCTAAGGCGCTAGACTTGGCCGGATGAATTCAAGGGTTCAAAAGCTTTGGCAGCGCGGTATGGCCTATTTCCAGCAAGGCAACATGGAGGCTGCGCAGGCCAATTTCGAAGCCTTGTTGACCGTCGATCCGAAATCGGGTCCGGCGAGCTTTCGGCTTTCGCTCGTGCGCGCGCGGCAGGGGCGCTTCGGGGCGGCCGTCCAACTGGCCGAGCAATCGTTGGCACTGGATTCCGAGCGAACTGAAATCCTGACTCATCTTGCGCGCTGCCACCTGATGTGCGGGCAGCCGGAAATCGCCAGGGGAATCGCCCTCCGGGCGCTGGCCTTGCCGCGCGACAATGCCGCGGCCCTGGATCTGCTTGGCGCGGTCATGACGCGGCTGGATGAAAGGCTTTTCGCCATCGAACTCTTCGACCAGGCGATTGCGCTCGATCCCCAACAAGCTTCGCTGTGGTTCAACCGCGCGCTCGCGCAAAAGCAGTTCGGTGCGATCGAGGACGCCGAACGCGACCTGGAATCCTGCCTGGCCCTGGCTCCCGAGCATGCCAAGGCGCATTGGACCCTGGCTACCCTGAAAACGCAGGACCAGAAACACAATCACGTACCGCGTTTGCGCGAACGCCTCGCGCTCGCGGTCCGCTCAACGCCCGAAGACGAATGGCTGGCGCTGGCCTTGTTCAAGGAACTCGATGACCTTGGTGACGTAGATTCCGCCTGGCCGGCGCTCGAGCGCGGCATCCACAGCCGTCGCGAGCGTCGCCTGGCCGCGGGTTATGCACAACGTGACAGTGTCGATGCGCTGATCGCGCTGTGCGCTGAAACTTTTTCCGCGCCAACTCCACCATTGCAGTCCGACATCACGCCAGTATTTATTTTCGGCCTGCCCCGGTCGGGCGTTGCCGTACTGGGCAAGTTGTTGTCCCGGCATTCCGGCGTCCACCATCTGGGCGCGCTGCCGGTCTTCTCCCGCCTGCTCTCCTTGCAGTTGGGCAGGGACTCCATGCAGCCGTTGGACACGGCCGCTTTCGAGCAGGCGAGCGCCCTCGATTTGGAACAGCTGGGACGCCGCTATCTCGCCGAGGTCTCGCCCGCGTCGGGCGGGCCAGTGCTGGTTTGCGAGAGCTATCCGATGAATTTCCAGCTTGCGGCGTTCATTGCCCGCGCGCTTCCCGGGGCGCGCATGCTGCACATGGCGCGCGAACCGATGGACAATTGCGTTGCCATCCTCGGCCACGCCGGCGGCGAAGCCAACGTGCCCGGGCACGATCCCGCCAAGCTCGCCGAGTATTACCTGGACTACGATCGCCTGATGCAACATTGGCATCAGGTCGTGCCCGGCCGGATCATCGATGTGAGCTACGAAAGCCTGGTCGCAAAGCCTGAAATGGTGCTTCGCGTAATTTGCGGCTTCCTGGGCATTCGCTATGACTCGGCAATGCGCCTGGGCTTGCAGCCACGACAGCCAGGCATCGGGCGCGGTCACCGTTACGCGGCCAGGCTGCCTGCGCTTTCCGCCGGGCTGGCGTCACTCGAGAGAAAATCCCGTAGCGCGTAAGCTCGACCGGGTCCAACCTGGAATCATTCCATGCGCAACTCGTGTTTCCGCGCCTGTCCCTTGTGCGAGGCCATTTGCGGCCTGGAACTGCAATTCGAGCAGGGACAACTGGTGGCCATCCGCGGCGATGCAGACGACCCCTTCAGTCGTGGCCACGTCTGCCCGAAGGGCAATGCGATTATCGACCTGGAGTCCGATCCGGACCGTCTGACCCAGCCGATGCGCCGGATCCGCTCCGGTCACGCCGGCGGCGAGGACCTGTGGCAGGCCATTGGCTGGGATGAAGCTTTCGCCCTTGCCGGCGACCGGCTGGCGGCAGTCCAGCAGGCGCATGGACCCGCCTCGGTGGCCGCGTACCTGGGCAATCCGAACGTCCACCATTTCGGTCACATCGCCTACCTGCCCACATTGCTGCGACTGCTGCAAACGCCGAACTTGTTCAGTGCGTCGTCGGTCGACCAATGGCCGCACCAGTTCGTCAACGCGCTGATGTTCGGCCATCAGTTCCTGCTGCCGATTCCCGACATCGATCGCACCGATTATTTCCTCATGCTCGGCGCCAACCCGGTGGCGTCCAACGGCAGCCTGATGACCGCGCCGGGAATCGCCAAGCGGCTGAAGGCGCTGACGGCTCGCGGAAAGTTGGTGGTGGTCGATCCCCGGCGCACCGAAACGGCGGAAATCGCCAGCGAACACCTGTTCATCCGTCCCGGCAGCGACGCCATGTTTCTGGTCGCGTTCGTGCAGGCGCTGGTCCGCTGCGGTGCAGCCCGCACCGGCGCCTATTCGGGCCGGCTGTCTGGATTGGACGAGGCACTGACAGCGATTGCCGAAGTGAATTGCGCGGGCTTATTTGAGCAGACCGGAATTGATCCGGACACCGTGCTGCGTCTTGCCGCCGAGTTCTATTCCGCGCCCGGCGCCGTGGCCTATGGACGCATGGGCGTTTCGGTACAGGCGTTCGGGACTCTGTGCCAATGGCTGCTGCAGATCGTCAATATCTACACCGGCAACCTGGATCGTGTGGGTGGCGCGCTGGTCAACGAAGCGGCAGTTCCGATCACCGGGCCAGGCACCAGTTCCGGCAAGCGCGGCCGTTGGCGCAGCCGGGTCCGCGGGCTGGACGAATTCGGCGGCGAACTCCCGGTGTCGGTGCTGGCCGAGGAAATTCTCACGCCAGGCGCCGGACAAGTCCGCGCCCTGATCACCTCGGCCGGTAATCCCGTGCTGTCGACGCCTGATGGACGCAATCTCGATTCCGCCCTGGCGCAGCTCGACTTCATGTTGGCCATCGACATCTACATCAACGAGACCACCCGCCACGCCGATCTGATCTTGCCGCCGGCATCGCCGCTGACCCAGCATCACTATGACCTGATCTTCAATGCCTTCGGCGTGCGTCGCGTGGCGCGTCTTAGCCCGCCCGTGCGCGAACGCGCACCGGGCGAACGCGCCGATTGGGAAATCGTCAATGGACTGGGCGCCGCCTATGCGGCGGCATCGGGAAAATCCTGGAAGTCGATGCTTCCGCCGAAGGCGATGATCGCCGCCGGCCTGGCCCGTGGCGACAGCGGACTGACGCTCGAGGATTTGGAAGCCGCGCCGCATGGCATCGACCTGGGTCCCTTGCGTCCATCGTTGTTGTCGCGACTGGAAACAGCAAGCGGAAAAATCGAAGCAGCGCCGCCGCTCCTGCTCGCCGAGCTGCAACGGCTGACGCAACGATTCGACGGCAACCGCGAGTCAGCCACCCTGCGACTTATCGGCCGTCGCGACGTGCGCAGCAATAACTCCTGGATGCATAACGCACCACGCCTGGTGAAGGGCAAGCTTCGCCATCACTTGCTGATGCACCCGCAAGACCTGGTCGCGCGCAAACTCGAGGACGGCGCGCGCGTCCGCATCCGTTCGCGTGTCGGCGAAATATCGACCGAAGTGATGGCGTCGGACGCAATGATGCCCGGCGTGGCGTGCCTGCCCCATGGATTCGGCCACGACCGCGCCGGCGCAAGAATGACGAGGGCGCGATTGGTCAGCGGCGCCAGTTACAACGACCTGTCCGACCCATTCGCCCTCGACACCGCCTGCGGCAATGCGGCCCTGAACGGCTTGGCGATAGAAGTCGAGCGCGCCTGAGCCCGGGCCCGACTCAGTGGTGGTGACCGCCGGCGCCATGGACGTGGCCGTGGCTGAGTTCTTCCAGGCTCGCATCGCGGACGTCGGTGACTTCAATGGCGAAGTGCAGCGTCTGGCCCGCCAGCGGGTGATTGCCATCGACCGTGACTTCATCGCCGTCGATGCTGGCAATGGCGACCGACATCGGACCCTGCGGCGTCTGCGCCTGGAATTCCATACCGACTTCCAGCGTGTCGACGCCCTGGAAAGCATCGCGTGGCACCACCTGGATCATCATCGGATTGGGCATGCCATAGCCTTCTTCCGGCGCTACCACGACCTGGAAGACATCGCCCGGCTTGCGCCCGTTCATTTCCTTTTCCAGGCCCGGGACGATATTTCCGGCGCCATGCAGGTAGGTGAGCGGCTCGCGATCGGCCGAAGTGTCGATTACCTGTCCGGCATCGTTGGTGAGGGTGTAGTGGAAGGACGCGACGGTACGCTCGCCGATCTGCATGGTGAATCCTCGATAAGGGAAGTGTTGGCTGCCCGCGTGCAGGAATTCGCAGGGATCGCCGAGGGCCGGGGCCGGCAACGACCGGAACGGGCCAGGCGCGGATTATAAACAAGCAGGCTGGATGACGCATACCAGCACCTGAATGCGATAATGGCAGGACAGGCGCCGAGCGCCGCCGCGCCCAGTTCATCATGTCCGCAGCCTTCATTCGCGAAACCGTGCTCGATGTCCGCCACTGGACCGAGGATTACTTCAGCTTCACCACCAGCCGCGACGATGGCTTTCGTTTCGAAAACGGCCAGTTCGTGATGCTCGGCCTGGAGATCGACGGCCGGCCGCTGCTGCGCGCCTATTCAATTGCCAGCGCCAACTGGGAAGAGCAACTCGAGTTCTTCAGCATCAAGGTGGCCAATGGACCCCTGACCTCGCGCCTGCAGCATATTCGCGCGGGCGACACTATCCTGCTCAGCCGCAAGCCCACGGGAACGCTGCTGCTCAGCGACTTGCTGCCGGGGAAGACCCTGTACCTGCTTGCCACCGGCACGGGGCTGGCGCCCTTCCTGGCGGTCATCAAGGACCCGGAGACCTACCAGCGTTTCGAACGCGTGGTGATAACCCACGGCGTGCGCCGGGTGTCCGACCTGGCCTACGCCGAGTACATCCGGCGTGAATTGCCGCATCACGAGTTCCTCGGCGAGCAGATCGGCCGTCAGCTGCTTTATTACCCGGCGGTCAGCCGCGAGCCGTTCGTCAACCAGGGCCGTCTGACTACGCTGTTGGAAAGCGGCCGCATGAGCGCCGACCTCGGCCTGCCGGAAATCGATCCGGCCCGCGACCGTTTCATGATGTGCGGCAGCCCGCACATGCTGGCCGATTTCCGGCGGATCCTCGATGAACGCGGCTTCAAGGTGGCGCCGCGCATCGGCGT
>JBAZBG010000009.1:0-17346 GCA_041671585.1 Arenimonas sp.
AGGCGTGGCTGGCCGGCGCCCCAACCGGTTCGGGGAAGCGCTTGCAACTGATCGTCGGCGACTTGAATGCGTATGCGAAGGAGGATCCCGTGCAGGCGCTGAAAGACGCCGGCTGGCAGGACGCCTTCGCGCTGATGCAGGTGCCGCGGGCGTATTCCTTTGTGTTCGACGCCCAGGCCGGTCGCCTGGACCACGCCCTGCTGGATGCGCCGATGGCGAGCCGCCTGCGCGGCGCGGTCGAGTGGCACAACAACAGCGATGAGGCCGGGTTCTTCGACTACCGGCAGGATCCCGACGGCGATCCGTACCGCGCCTCCGACCATGATCCGATCCTGCTCGGCTTCGACCTGGCGCGTTGACGGGCCTGCCTGCGCCAATGCCGGCGGACGAACCGGCTATGATCGCGCCATGAGTCCGATCACCGCGCCACCGCCGAGTTTCCCCGATACCAGCGGCAGCTTGCTGCTGCCAGGTCCCGCCGGCGCGATTGAAGTCGCGGTCGACCTGCCGGCGGCGCACGACGCGCGGCGCGGCATCGCGGTGTTGTGCCATCCCAGTCCGCCCGAGGGCGGCACCATGCACAACAAAGTGGTGACGATGACTGCGCGGGCCTTGGCCGAACTTGGCATTGCCGCGGTGCGTTTCAATTTTCGCGGCATCGGCCAGTCCGAAGGCAGCTTCGACGACGGCCGTGGTGAAGTGTTGGACCTGCTCGCGGTCGCGCGCTGGGCCCACGCCGTGCACCCGGACGACGTGTTGTGGCTCGGCGGCTTTTCTTTCGGTTCCTGGGTGGCGCTGCAGGCGGCGCGGCAATTGCCGGTGCAACAAATGATCAGCATCGCGCCGCCGGTTGGCCTGCGCGATTTCACCGGCGTGTTGCCGCCGCCGTGTCCGTGGTTGCTGATCCAGGGCGAGAGCGACGAGATCGTCAGTGCGCCGGCCGTGTTCGAGTGGGCGGCCAAGCAATCGCCGGCGCCGGTGGTCGTGCGCATGCCCGACACCGGGCATTTCTTCCATCGCCACCTGCTCGACCTGCGCGGCGCGATCAAGAACGGCGTGCGCAAGAACCTGCCGCCGCCGCGCATCGCGCCCTAGGCTGTGCATGGCTGCCGATAACGCCGCGACAGCCCGCCTGCTGCCGTCCGCGGCGTACGCCCGCGGCGTGGCGATGGGCGAGTGGCAGGCCGATGCCGCGCAGCAAGCGGCCTTGCCGGAACTGGATCGTCTGCATGCGCAGTTGCTGGCGGCGCAGCCGGAATCGTTTCTGGAAAGATTCGCGGCGCGCTTTCGCGAACCCACCGCGGTGTCCGGCTTGTACTTGTGGGGCCACGTCGGCCGCGGCAAGACCTTCCTGGCCGACTTGCTGTTCGATCAGCTGGACGCCGTGCCCCGGCGCCGCTGGCATTTCCATCGCTTCATGGGCGAAGTCCATGCGCGCCTGCGCGCGTTGCCCGACACCTCCGACACCTTGGCGGTGGTCGCCCGCGACCTGGCCGCCGACCTGCGCCTGCTCGTGCTCGACGAGTTTTTCGTCGGCGATATCGGCGATGCCATGATTCTGGGGCGGCTGCTGGAACAGCTGTTGGCACGCGGCGTAACGCTGGTCACCACGTCCAACATTCCGCCGTCCGAGCTGTACCGCGATGGCCTGCAGCGCGCCAGTTTCCTGCCCTGCATCGCCTTGCTGGAACGTCACTGCCGCGTGCTCAGGCTCGACAGTGCGCAGGATTATCGCCTGCGTCAGCTGACGCGCGCAGCGACCTACGTGACCCCGCCGGGCCTGGCTGCCGAGGCGGCGCTGGCCGCACATTTCGAACACCTTGCCGCGCACTCGCCGCACGAAAGTGCGCCCCTGGTCCTCAACGATCGGGCGATCGCCGTCAAAGCGCAGGCCGACGGCATCGTCTGGTTCGAATTTGCCGAGATCTGCGAAGGCCCGCGCGCCGCCGCCGACTACATCGAGATCGCCCGCGATTTCCACACCGTGCTGATTTCCAACGTGCCGCGCCTGGATCGTGATCGCGAGGACGCGGCGCGGCGATTCGTGCACCTGGTCGACGAATTCTACGATCGCCATGTCAACCTGCTGCTGTCGGCGGCGGCCGATCCGCTGTCGCTGTACCAGGGCCATCGGCATCAGCGCGAATTCGAACGCACCAGCTCGCGCCTGATCGAAATGCAAAGCGCCCACTACCTGGCCCGCGAACACCGCCCCTGACCCCATGCTAGCCTGAGTTGGAGCGGCTTCAGCCGCGATAGCTCCTAATCCAAACACCCCGGAACCCCCATGCGCCGCCTACTCCTGATCCCAGTCCTGCTCGCCGCATCCACTGCCACCGCCCAGGACACCACCACCCAAGCCGCCAAGCTCACCGACGCCGTCACCCAGCAAGTGACCACCTGGCGCCGCGACATCCACCAACACCCCGAGCTCGGCAATCGCGAGTTCCGCACCTCCAAGCTGGTCGCCGCGCAATTGCGCGCGCTCGGAATGGAAGTGAAGACCGACATCGCCCACACCGGCGTGGTCGGCATCCTGCGCGGCGGCAAACCCGGTCCGCGCATCGCCCTGCGCGCCGACATGGACGCACTGCCGGTGACCGAACAGAGCGACCTGCCGTTCGCCTCCAAGGCGACTACCGATTTTCGCGGCGAAAAAGTCGGCGTGATGCATGCTTGCGGCCACGATTCCCACACCGCCATGCTGATGGGCGTCGCCACCGCGCTGGCATCGATGAAGAAGGACTTGCCCGGCGAGGTGATGTTCGTTTTCCAGCCGGCCGAGGAAGGCCCGCCCGACGGTGAAACCGGCGGCGCGTCGGCGATGCTGGCCGAAGGCCTGTTCCGCGATTTCAAGCCGGCCGCCGTGTTCGGCCTGCATGTCTGGAGCTCGCTCAATGCCGGACAGATCGGCTACCGCAGCGGACCGGCCATGGCGGCCTCGGATCGCTTCCACATCGTCGTCAAGGGCGTGCAGACGCATGGCTCGCGGCCCTGGGGCGGCGTCGATCCGATCGTCACCGCGGCCGACTTGATCGCCACCGCGCAAAACATCGTCAGCCGCCGCATCGACATCACCAGGCAGCCGGCGGTGCTCACCTTCGGCGCCATCAAGGGCGGTATCCGCTACAACATCATTCCGGAAGAAGTCGATCTGATCGGCACCATTCGCACCTTCGATCCGGCCATGCGCCAGCAGATTTTCGACGAGCTCAAGAACGTGTCCGAACACGTCGCCGCCGCCAACGGCGCGACTGTGATCACCCAGATTCCCGATACCGATGGCACGCCGCTGATGGCCAACGATCCGGCCCTGACCGCACGCAGCCTGCCCAGCCTGCAGCGCGCCGTGGGCGCGGCCAACGTGGTCGAAATGTCGCTGATCACCGGCGCCGAGGATTTTTCCCATTACTCCAACCAGGTGCCGGGGTTCTACTTCTTTGTCGGCGCCACGCCGCCCGGCCAGGTCGCCGCGAAAGCGCCCAGCAACCACTCGCCGAAATTTTTCCTCGACGAAACTGCGCTGGCCGTCGGCACCCGCGCCATGCTGCAGGTGAGCCTGGACTACTTGAACGGGGGTGCTGTCGACTAGCGCCCGCCCATGCCAGAATGACCCCATGGACCCGCTCCAACACTCCAGCCTGGGCAAGACCGTGGTTTACGGCGGCAGCTACGATCCCGGCCTGCTGTTTCCAATCGCGCGCGCCGAAAAACGGGCGCAGCTGGGCATCGGCGCCGAGCTGCCCTTCCTCGGTGTCGATATCTGGAACGCCTACGAACTGAGCTGGCTGGACGCGCGCGGCAAGCCGCGGGTGGCGCTGGCGGTGTTCCGGGTGCCGGCCAACTCGCCGAATATCGTCGAGTCGAAAAGCTTCAAGCTGTACCTCAACAGCTACATGCAAACGCGCGTGCCCGATACCGACACCTTGCGCGCGCAACTGGCGGCCGACCTTTCGGCGGCGACACAAGCGCCTGTCTCGGTCGAGCTGGCGACGCCGACTTCCAAGCAGTCCTTGCTGATCGAAAACCTCCAGGGCGAGGTGATCGACGACTTGCCGATCGAGATCAACTACTACGGGCCGCCCAAGGCCGACCTACTGCACAGTAATCCCGATGCGGTGGCCGAAGAGAAACTGGTCTCGCACCTGTTCAAATCCAATTGCCCGGTCACCGGCCAGCCGGATTGGGCCAGCGTGCAGGTCCACTACATCGGGCCGCGCCTGGGACGCGATGGCTTGCTGCGCTACCTGGTTTCCTATCGCGAACACGCTGACTTCCACGAACAATGCGTGGAACGGATGTTCATGGACATCCTTGCGCAGTGCGCGCCGAGCGCCCTGTCGGTGTATGCGCGCTATACCCGCCGCGGCGGCATCGACATCAACCCGTTCCGGGCCACGCCGGGCTGGTTGTTGCCCGACAATACCCGCACCGCCCGCCAGTAAGGACCCCACCATGTCGCCGTCACGTTCGTTCGCGCTCGCCATTCTTGTCCTGGCCCTCGGGGCCTGCCAACAGGAATCTGCGGCGCCGACCGAGGCCGATGCCGGCAGTGCCGCTGCCCCCGCGCCGGCCGCCGGGCCGGCGTCGCTGGAAGCCGATCAGGCTGCCGCCGTGCCGGACGCGCAAGCGGAACTCGAACTGGGCGCATTCCGTATCGTTTCCGTGTTGCTCGGCAATGCCGTGGATGCCGACAAGCTGGTGATGGTCGACAGCAATGTTTTTGCGCGCAAGGATCCGATCTACGCCTCGGTCCTGAGCACCGGAGCGCACCAGGGCCTGCGCATGTCGGCCAAGTGGCTGGCCCCGGACGGCGCGGTCATCGCCGAAACGATCGAACCGGTGGTGCCGACCGCGGCCACCGCGACCACCTTCAGCATCAGCAATCCCGAACGCTGGCCGGTCGGCAACTATCAGGTGCTGATTGGCGTGAACGGTCACACGTTGGACACGAAGAAGTTCACAGTGCGCTGAGTGCCGATGCGCCGCATTGCCGGCCCCATCTTGTTGATGTCACTCACACGATGGCGCGCGCCCGCTCCATCAGCGCGAGTTCGGACTGTTTCCACGCCAGTACGTCCGCCGTCAACGGCCGCGCCAACATACGTCGCAACTCTGCGCGCACCGCTTCCGGAAACGTAGCCTCGTAGCGCGCGGTCGGCACCAGTCCGTCGCCGCCGACCGCACCGCCCTTCATCAGGCCGGCCGCATGCACCACGCCGCGGCGGATGAATTCCACCGCCATGTAATTCCAGCGTTCGTCCGAACACAGCCAGCGAAAGCGCAACTCATAGCGTTGCAGAGGATTCAAGCCGCGCCGGTACGTCATCAACACGCCGCCGGCCATCGGTCGCCAGCCGCTCTGCACCAGCGCGCGCAGAAAGCCGGTGCGGGTAAAGAACTCGGTCAACGCCAGGTCGACCATGGTCAGGTAGCGGCCGTTGTTCATATGCAGGTTGATGTCGATGTCGTTGGCCAAAACGCGCCAACGCTGCACCAACGTGTCGCCGAACGACAGGGACGGCAGCCAGTGGCCGCGCAGCAGGACCCAAAGCAAGCGCAGATAGAGATTCATCGGGTCGAGAGCTCGCCAGGTCCGTTGTGCAAGGCAGCATGATACGGCGAGTCTGCTGCTGCATCGCGGACCTCAGCGCCGGTGCCGGGCAACGCGTCTGGCGCGCGCTGTCCTCGGACGCCTGCTTTCTGCGTTGATCCATGCGTCGACAGGCCGAATGCGCTTCGGCGGACAGGGACGCAGGATCGAGCGCGGCAGAAAGGGGACGGTGTGCTGTCGAACGAATGTTTTGTATTCCTGGATAACCTGCAGCCGATTACCTGCGATGCCGGTCAGGCGCTGACGCTGGGTCGCGAAGGCTGGCTGCTTTCGGCCAGCAACACCGCACCGCAGATGCTCGCGCTGACCAATGCGGTTCGCGCCGCTGGCGCCATTCTGATGTCGGACAATGGCAACTGGTCGCTGGCGGGCGAAGCGCTGAAGCCGTTCGCCGCCGAAATAGCGGCCCTCGCCGAGCAGGCCGTGCCCGCGGAAGAGCAGCGCCAGCGTCTGCTATTCGACATTCTCGCCGAAGCGCAGCGTGTTCAGGCCCGCGCCGAGGCGCGCGGCCTGTGGGCCGACCAGTTGAGCATCGGCGGCACCTGGTTGATCGGGCCCGAGGACCTCGGCATGGTTGCCTTGTTGCGCTCGGGCCTGGTCACCGAGGCCAGTCACGTCGACCCGCTGATTGCCGATCGCTGGCTGCAAACGCGCGCGCGATTCCAGGCCCTGGATCGAACCGCGATCGGCACGGCAATTCCGTACCTGGTCCTGCACGCCTGGGATTGGCCCAGCGCCCACGCGCTGACCGCCGCGACGACGCAGGCAAACTTG
Organism: Arenimonas sp.; assembly: GCA_041671585.1. Taxonomy (GTDB): domain Bacteria; phylum Pseudomonadota; class Gammaproteobacteria; order Xanthomonadales; family Xanthomonadaceae; genus Arenimonas. The sequence continues at coordinate 6,389 of JBAZBG010000009.1, forward strand.
GCGCAGGCCGTCGCCGTCAGTCTGGGCGTGGCGATGCGCAGCCGGCGCTGGATCGATGGCATCGCCGGTCCCGGCGGCCGGATCGAATTCGCGCAGCGCTTGCCGGAGAAATACCTGCGTGCCGTCGCGCTGGCGCACGGCACGCTCTCGGCCATGCGCGAACCGCCGCGACTGCACCTGCTCGGCGCCGCTGCGCCGATCCTGATCGCCATCTTCGGTCTGTACGCGCCGTACACGGAAGCATTGAGCATCGATTCGGCCGCGCCCGTGCTCGACGCGCAGGACGGTTGGATGTACGGCAACCGGGGCGCCTTGTTGAAGATGAAACGCGAAGTGTTGGCGGCGCGTTTGTTGTTGCGCGGGGACGCCTATGAAAGCGCCGATCCATTCTTCAACGATTTCAACGAGCGCCATCCCCAGGATTGGCCGGCACTTCGGCATGCGTTGGGCGTGACGGGCGAGCAACCGGAAAGCGTCGTCAAGGCCAAACTCTTGTCGGCCCCGGATCTCCTGCGGGAATTCGCCCCGTACTTTGCTCCGGTGCTGTCGACCCAGGATCCGTTTTGCGCGGATCTGTTCCGCGCCCGCTGCGGCGCCAATACCTGGTACCTGCAACAGATTTGCCGCGCAGTGCGCGCCCGCGCCGACCAGCCCGTCGAGCTGCGGCGCTGGGTCAGCGCCGAAGTGGCGCGTTACGCCGCGGTCGCCGACCCTGCCTGGGCCGCGGCTACCCGGCAGGCGCTTGCGTTCGCACTACAGCCCTTGTCATTACCCCGATTCAGGAGTCCGCCACCCGTGCCCAAGTCCGCCTCCCCCGTCCGTACCCGCCGACTGGCGGAACTGGAGCGCTGCGCCCGATCACAACGCTCGACCCTCTTGTCCGACCAGGCGACCGGCGCCAGCATGGGCACCTGGGCGCTAGCCTTGCACGACGCCACCAGCGCGGCGCGCGAGTACTCGATGTTGAGCCGTCGCCTCGGGCCGAACAGCGTGCTGGAGTCGGTGTCCGGCGCGCTCGCTGCCTGCGAAAAGCGCATCGGTGCGACCAGCGCGATGTCGCTCAACAGCGCCGGCATCTTGTCCCGCGCACTGGCGCGCGCAACCTACATGGAGCTGACCGAAGCCTGGGCCGCCGGCCGACGCCTGCGCGACCAGCGTGCCCTGCCGGTGGGGCTGGATCGCAAACTTGTGGACCTTGAGCGCGAGCGACGCGCATTGCTGATCCGGGTCCGACGCCATGCCGCTGGCCGCGACGCCGCGCCCGTGACGCTATTGGCCCAACGCATCGTCGACTGGACGGCGCGGTTGCAGCCGGCCTGCGTTGAAGCCGCCGCCGCGCCAAGCGAGTTGCAACTCGGCCTGCAGATACCCGGCCTGCGTGCCAGCCGCTTGATTCGCCATGCCGCGTTCCTGACGGCGGCGGTCCCGTTCCTGCGCGCGCGCCTGGGCAGCGAACGCCTGGCCGACAGCACCGCCGAATTGTTGACGCGGCGAAGCCAACTGGAGCGCCTGGACGGTCCGCCGTTGCTCGGCACGCGGCGACTACTGCGGCCGGTGCATGGCAAGACCCTGCAGGTGCGCGGAGTGGTGCAGGAAACCGGTTGGGTCGAGCGCCCGCAAAAGCCCTTCGGCTGGGCGCGCACGGCCGACGGCATCGTGCTGGTGCTGCCCTGGAAACGATTCGAGAATCTTGGTGCGGCGGCCGGGACCATGGTCTGGGCCGCCGGGCGCGTGGAAGAAAACTTCGCCACGCTCGGCACGGTGGTGAAGGTCGAAGCGGAAGGAATGACCCAACACGCCGACACCGTCTTCGCCGACTGGCTGGCGACTGAACTGCGCGACGCGATCGATCTGCAGCCGGGCAGCCTGCGCCTGTGGTGGGAGTTGCCCGATCCCCGCTCGCCGCATGCGATGAACGATTTGGACAGCCATGTCGGACCGCGCGCGCGGAAGATTTCCGGAGCCCAACCATGAATACCGTGGATAACGCAGGGGAGACTCGTCATGCCCGATAGTTGCGAAGCGCTGATTGAGGAATACGAACTGGCGCAGGAAGAACTTGAGCTGGTCGAGGAGGGCTGCGATCAGATGCGCGAAACCCTCGCGGCCGAGTATCGCGAAGCCATTGCAGCCGTCGAGGCGCTGGAGGCAACCCAGGAAGCACTGGAGACCGAAGCCGAGGAGCTGATCGCCGACAGCGCCGCGCTGGAGGGCGACGGCCTGCCCGAACACGACGATTGCGCGGAACAGGAGCAAGCGTGGACGCAGGCGGACGAGGCGCTAGGCGCTGCGAACGAGACGTGGAACGCCCTCATCTTCGACTACCAGGCCGCCTGGGAGGCGTACGAAACCGCGCTCGAGGATTATGACGAAATCCACGACCACCTCACGGCCGCCCAGGAACACCTGGACCTGGTGCTGGCCCAGATCGCCGAATTGGAAGGCGGCCTGGGCGACGACGAATCGTCCAGCGAACTGGAAGAACTGAACGAACTGGAAGCGCAGTTGCAGGAAGACGTTGCCGACCTCACCGAAGCCGACGCCGCGGCCTTTGCCGTGGTCGAGGCCACCGACGCCGCCTCAGCCGCGTACCTGGATGACCTGGAGGCCGCCGATAACGCCGTCATCGAAGCGGAGATCAACGAGCAAGCCGCGTGGGACGCGTGGCAATCCTGTCTGGAAGCGCAGCAGGATCACGCGCTGCTGGAAGAGATGCGTAGACGCCTGGAGGAGATCGGGACAGAGCTCGAGCAAGTCAACGAGCAACTCGAAGTGGCCAAGGAAGAGCGGGACCTGCTCGAGCCGGTGACCGGGCAGACCTGGACGGACAGCATGGCCGAATGTTTCCGCAACACCGACGCTGTCCAGGAGGACATCACCGAAGTGCTGCGCAAGATGACCAACCACGGTTGTTGATCATCACTGCGCTGCCCGCCGCCGATACATACCGTCGAACACTACCGCCCAGGTCTTGCCGCCGTCCCTGGACGACTCCCACAGCTGGCGCACGCTGCCGTCGCCGTTCGGCGTCCAGCTGATCCGCTCTTGTTGGACCAGGCCGGTGGCAGCGTCGGGCTTGAGTTGCCGCCCGCTCAGCACCATGCGGCCGTCGACCAGGCCGCCGCTGAGCAACAGGCGCGTGCCTTGGCCGTCGACCCAGAACTGTTCCCACTGGCCGCTCTGCCGGTTGTAGAGGTTGAAGCTCTTGCCATCGCCTTTGCCGCTGGCGCTGCTCCAGTGCTCGGCGATGACGCAGGCCCCGAGGATCGCCTCGATCCGGCTGTGCCCGGCGATCTTGCCGGCCTTGCCGGTGACCACCCATTCGCCGAGCCAGAAATCGAACTGGCGGTGTGCGGTGCCGGCGCAGCTGCCCGGTGCGGGCGGCGCGACGGGGGCGTCGGTGGCGGAAACGGATGTCGACATCAGCAACAGAATTAGCAGCACGAAAGCACGCATCGCCGGCTCCAGTGGGGCAAAGGGCAGCCCAGCTTACGCCGCGGCCGGCGCTGCTGCTTTTCCCCGGCGGCCGGAACCGCGACAATAGGCGGTGGCATCACCACGGCGGCGCGCGTGTCCGGCACCGCCCTCAGGGAGAAACTCATGGCAGAACCGACCTTGACTCCGCCCCCCGGCGGCGCAGCAATCACCATCGCCGGCGGCAAGCTGGCGGTCCCGAACAATCCGATCATTCCCTTCATCGAAGGCGATGGCACCGGCGCCGATATCTGGCGCGCCTCGGTGCGCGTGCTCGATGCGGCCGTTGCCAAGGCGTACGGCGGCAAGCGCAAGATCCACTGGATGGAAGTGCTGGCCGGCGAAAAGGCCAACAACCAACTCGGCACCTGGTTGCCGGAATCCACCGTGCAGGCCTGCCGCGATTACCTGGTGTCGATCAAGGGTCCCTTGACCACGCCGGTTGGCGGAGGCATCCGATCACTGAATGTCGCATTACGCCAAATGCTGGACTTGTACGTCTGCTTGCGGCCGGTACGTTGGTTCAAGGGCGTGCCCTCGCCGGTGAAGGCGCCGGAGAAGGTCAACATGACCATCTTCCGCGAGAACACCGAGGACATCTACGCCGGCATCGAGTGGGCCGGCGGCAGCGGCGACGCGCAGAAAGTGCTCGACTTCGTGCAGAAGGAATTCCCGCAGGCGTTCGGCAAGATCCGTTTCGGCACCGCGGAAAAAAATGCCGAATGGCAGCAGGCGCTGGAAGGCATCGGCGCGCCACACCGGGAAATGCCGGTGATGGTCGGCATCGGCCTGAAGCCGGTGTCCTACCTTGGCACCGAACGCCTGGTGCACAGCGCCATCTCGTATGCGATCGCGCACAAGTCCAAGTCGGTGACCCTGGTGCACAAGGGCAACATCATGAAGTTCAGCGAAGGCGGCTTCCGTGACTGGGGCTACCAGGTGGCCAAGGACTTCTATGGCGCCGTCGAACTCGACGGCGGCCCGTGGATGGTGATTCCGGATGGCAAGCCGGGCGCCGGCCTGATCATCAAGGACGCGATCGCCGATGCGTTCCTGCAGCAGATCCTGTTGCGTCCGGCCGAGTACGACGTGGTCGCCACGCTCAACCTCAACGGCGATTACCTGTCCGACGCATTGGCCGCGCAGGTCGGCGGCATCGGCATCGCGCCGGGCGCCAACATCAACTACGTGACCGGCCACGCGGTGTTCGAAGCCACCCACGGCACGGCGCCGAAGTACGCTGGCCTGGACAAGGTCAACCCGGGTTCGGTGATCCTGTCCGGCGAAATGATGCTGCGCTACATGGGCTGGCACGAAGCGGCCGACGCCATCATCGCCTCGATGGATGCGTCGATTGCCTCCAAGCGCGTCACCTACGATTTCGCCCGGTTGATGGAAGGCGCGACGGAAGTGAAGTGCTCGGAGTTCGCCGACGAGATGATCAAGCACCTGTAGTGCCGCAGGCGAGCGAAGACCCGGCGGATTGCACTCCGCCGGGATCTTTCCGCGCCCTGCCGCGACCGGCCTTGGCATGAACCCAGCCATCCACATTCCCGATTGGTACCGCGACCGGGCCTACGCACGCGAGCGCTATGCGCGGATCGCCCATTGGGCACTGGCGCAGCACCCGTTTTACCAAAAGCACGTAACCGATCCGGACCGGGTATTTCCGGTGCTGACCCGGGCCATGCTGCAAGCCGACAACGACTTGTTGCTCAACGGCCACCCGGAAACCGCGCGCACCTCCGGCTCCACGTCGACCCCGGTGCGGATGTCCTGGGAGGCGGCGCGTTCGCGCCAGGAACGGCTGGACACCCTGCTGATGATCGAGTGGCTCGGCGGCGCACTGCCCAGCCTGAGCATCGTTTCGACCTGGGTGCATGCTCCGGATGAGCGCACCATCGATGTGGTGACGCCGCTGCCGCAACAGGTCGAGTACCTGCGGCAACGCCATCGCGCCGACGGCACCTGTTCGCTCATTACCTATCCGAGCAATCTGGAATTGCTCAGCAACTACATCATCGAACAGCAGCTCGACATGTCTTTCGTGCGTCGGGTGACCTGCCTGTCCGAGGTCTATGAGCCCAGGCACGATGAACTGCTTCGCGCCGCGTTTCCGAACGCGTTTGCCAACGTCACCTACAGTTCGGTCGAAGCCGGCATGATCGCGGTACGTTGCCCGCACCGGCCGGAAAACTATCACATCATGGCGCACAAGCTGGGCGTGGAGTTTCTCAACGAGCAGGGCCGGCCCTGCCAGCACGGCGAGCTGGGCCGCGTAGTGGTGACCGATTTCGAGAATCGCCGCTCGCCGCTGATTCGCTATGCGCAGGGCGACCTGGCGGCGCCGATGCATTGCGACTGCGGGAAAATCCTGTTGCCGGCGATGACGCAAATCGTCGGCAAGGTGCAAGGCGTGTTTCGCACTCGCGAAGGGCGGCCGATCATCTTCACGCATTTCTCGCCGATGTTTCGCGATTCGCCGGAAATCGGCCAATACCAGGTTATGCAGGAGGCGTTCGATCGCTTCACCGTGCGCTGCGTGCCGCGCGCGGGCGCCGAGTTGGCGGCATTCAAACAGCGGGTGCGGCAGCGGTTCGAGCAGGAATTCGGCCCGAACCTGAGTATCGACTACGAGATCCTGGCGGAGATTCCGCGCGCCGCCAGCGGCAAGTTCCATGTCGCCATCTGTCGGATCCCCGAGTGAGCACAGGCCCGGGGCTGCCTGCGTAGGAGCGGCTTCAGCCGCGAATGTTCCTGCTCTGCGAGAGTCATCGCGGCTGAAGCCGCTCCTACAGACACCGTTCAGCCTGGATCGCCGGGTTTCACGATGGGGGTGCCGACAAGGGCGTAGTATCCAGAGTCCAAGCGTGGCCGGCGACTCATCCAGTGGAAAACGAAAAGAACAGTCCCTTGGTGGCCACGCTGGCCCAGCGAGTCGGAAATGATGCGGATTCGGCCCAGATCGCCGATGCCATCGTCTCGACCTGGCGCGAAATTGAGATCGCGCTGACCCCGATCATCGGCCAGCGCGGCATCGCCACGCTGTACAAGCGCACGCTCTATCTCACTGGCGCGACCTACGTCTGGCTGGCCGGGATCCATGAAGGCCTCCACGGCGGCATGGATCTTGCGCCCTTGCGCGCCGCCTTCGCGCGCCAGAACAAGGCCACCGCCACCGCCGGCGCCGGCGCCTTGTTGCACAACTTCCATGAGTTGCTGGCCAGCCTGGTCGGACCCTCGCTCACCGAGCGCCTGTTGCGTTCCGTGTGGGCAAATTCACTCAGCGGCCCGCCCGCGCAGGACAACTCGCCATGAGCAGCACCGTCAACATCACTCGTCTCGCCACCGGCGTGCCGGGCCTGGACGAAATCCTGGGCGGCGGCCTGCCGGAGTTTTCCTTCAACCTCATCGCCGGGCCGCCCGGCTGCGGCAAGACCACGCTGGCGCACCAGATGATGTTCGCACTGGCGACGCCGGCGCGTCCGGCGTTGTACCTGACCGTGCTTGGCGAGCCGCCGCTGAAAATGCTGCGCTACCAGCAGCAGTTCGGCTTCTTCAACAGCGAGGCGATCAACCAGTCGATCCACTTCGTCAACCTGACCGACGAAATGCTGACCGGCGACCTCGACCAGGCCCTGCGCCGCATCGTTGCCGAAGTCGAGAAGCACAATCCTTCCTTCGTCTTCGTCGACTCCTTCCGTTCAGTGGTGCTCGCCAGCCGCGCCGAGGGCAATCCACAGCAAAACCTGCAGGTGTTCGTGCAGCAGCTGGGCACGCTGATGACCAGCTGGCAGGCGACTACCTTCCTGATCGGCGAGTACTTCAACGAGACCGATGCCAACCCGGTGTTCACCGTGGCCGACGGCCTGATCTGGTTGCGCCAGAGCGTGCAGCGCAATTCCATGGTGCGCAAGATCGAGATCATGAAGATGCGCGGCCAGGCCACCTTGCCCGGTCTGCACACTTTCCGTATCGGCAGCGCCGGCATCAATGTGTTCGCGCCCGCGGGCACGGCGGTTGCCAAGCGCTCCGATTCGGCCGCCGTACCCAGCCAGACGCGCGTGCAGATGGGCGTGCCGCGCCTGGACGAAATGCTCGGCGGCGGCTTGCCGCGCGGTTACTCCCTGTTGGTGGCCGGCCCGTCGGGATCCGGCAAGAGCATCCTCGCGGCGGCCTTCCTCGCCGAGGGCGCCCGAGCCGGCGAAAACGGCGTCATCGCCTCCTTCGAGCAGGATCCCCACCGATCCCGCAACCGCATTGTCGCCGACCTGATCAAGGGCGGCCGGGTCGGCCTGGTCGACAGCCGCGCCCCCGACTTGTCGATCGATGAGATTGTGCTGTTACTGCTCAGCGAAATCCGTCGCCTCAAGGCGACGCGCGTGGTCATCGATTCCTTGTCCGGGTTCGAGCTGGCGCTGGCACCGACCTTCCGCGACGACTTCCGGGAATCGCTGTCGCGCCTGGTGAGCGCGCTGGCCGGCGCCGGCGTGACCGTGTTGATGACGTCCGAGCTCGAGGATCGTTACATCGACCTGCGTTTCAGTCCGTATGGCGCCGCCTTCATGACCGACGCGATCATCGTGCAGCGCTACATCGAGGTCGATAGCCGGCTGCTTCGCGTGATGGCGGTGGTCAAGGTACGCGCGAGCGCGCATTCCAATGAACTGCGCGAGTTCAGCATTGACGAGCACGGCATCCACATCGGCTGTCCGCTGCCCGACCAGGAAGGCTTGCTCGGTGGTCGGCCCACGCGCAAGCACCTCGCCGATCTTCCGCCGGCCATCGTGGACGACGCCGATTCGATCAGACCGAGCCTGCCGCCGTGAAAGATCAGAACGACCGGGACGAGAGCGCAACGGCCAAAGTAACTCGCGAACTCGAGCAGTTGCACCGGCAAGCCGACCAGGCGCGCAAGGTGCTGGCCCGGTTGCAACGCGACGTGGCCGAGGCCGAACGCCGCCTGGGTAGTAGCGAATCGGCGCAGTTGCTCGAAGCCAACGAACAGCTGGTGATGGCCTTGTTGCAAGCGCACAGCTCGGCCGAAACGATCGCCACCGCGCGTCGCCTGGAGCTGCCGGCAATCGAAACGCTGCGCTGGCGTTCGACCCAGCACGCGTCGGCTGTCGCCCAACACAAGTCGGAAGTAGCCGAGCACAAATCGGTGGTGGCCGAGCACAACTCGGTCGTGGCCGGACACAACACGGCAATCGCCGAACACGAGCGCGGGCACTTGCAGTTGCAGGAGGCAAACGAGAAGCTGGTATTGGCGGCTCTTGACGCACAGGATCTGCAGGCCGCCGCCGAACAGGCGCAGCGACGACAAACCGAATTTCTCGCGGTGCTGGCACATGAGTTGAGAAACCCGCTGGCGCCGATTCGCAGCGCGGCCGCGCTGCTCGGTCGGGTGAACCCCGAGGAACCGCTGCTGGCGCGGGTGCAAGGCGTCATCGAGCGCCAGGTCGTGCACATTTCGCGTCTGGTCGGCGACCTCATGGACGTGTCGCGGGTGAACACAGGCAAGCTGCGGCTCGAGCGGCGCATGCTGGAGATGGCCAGCGTCATCGACGAAGCCGTCGATGCCTGCCGGCCGGCGATGGACGCGCGCGAGCAGAAATTCCACTGCGAGATGCCGGCGCGCGCGCTGGAAGTGCATGGCGACCCGGTCCGCCTGGCGCAGGTGTTCAGCAACCTGCTCGACAACGCTTCGAAGTACACCTTGAACGGCGGCGAGATCAATCTCGTGGTCACCGCCGCCGGCAATGCAATGGTTTTGACCGTGTCCGACAACGGCATCGGCATCACTGCAACTGCCTTGCCGCACGTCTTCGATCCGTTCGTGCAGGACATCCACGCCACGGTGTTCAACGGCGTCGGCCTGGGCATCGGACTTACCGTCGTGCGCGAACTGGTCGAGGCGCATGGCGGCAGCATCGTCGCCAGCAGCGCCGGCAGCGGCCTGGGCAGCGAATTCGTGGTGACCTTGCCGCTGGCCGAGCCCTCGCCTTTCAGCAGGAGCGCGGCGGTGCGCGGCGGGCCGTCGGCCTAGCTTTGCTCGCCGCGCGCACTACTCGGCGGTGCTATCCGGTCTTGTTCCCAGACTCACCCGTTCGCCTTCCTCCGCCACGCGACTGCCCGCACGGGTGATCTGCCGGCGTGCTTCGGTGTCCGCCCACAACGCCGCATTGGTGTGGTTGAGATGGATGAACCGGATCTTCGCCCGCTCCGACTCAGGCAACGCCGCAAAACGCGCCAAACTGGTGCTGATGAACGGGTGTGGAAAGCCGCTCATGTCGCGCCCGGGAATTTCACCATTGGCGAAGAACGTGCCGTCCAGGTAAGCCACGTCAACCTTCGCGATCTCGTCCTCGATGCGCGTGCCTTGCTCGTCCCACTGATCCCAGCTGTCGATGTCGGGAATAAACAGCACTGACGTCTCCGGTCCCTCGATGCGAAAACCAACCACCTCGGAATATTCCTGCCGGTGTGGCACCAGAATCGGAGTGACTTTCAGGCTGGCGTTCAAGCGCACCGGCTCGCCGGCGACCAGCGGCTGCAAAGCGATGTTGTTGAAGCGCACCAATTGCTGCCACGGCCCGTTGTCGGTGAGGAACTGACGCATGCGCGGCATCGCCCAGACCGGAACCTCCTTGGCGCCGATCACTTCCTTGCCCAGGTACATCAGGCCGGTGTAATGGCCGATATGTGCGTGGGTCAGGAAGATTCCGGACAATCCCGGCCGACTCTTCGCTGGCGCCGTTTCGTCCAGGCGCTGCAACTGCTCTGGAAAATCCGGCGTGGCGTCGAACAGCCAGCGCCCGCCGCTCGCCGGATCGACCAGGGCCAGGCTGGTCGCCAGGCGCCGGCGGCTCGGGTCGCGCCAACCGGGTTCGGCCGGATAACCGGCCTGCGGCGCGCCGCCATCCTGGGCGATGCCGAGCACGAGTACATAAGGCGATGGCATGGGTGCGGTGGACTCCGGTTGGGCAACGGAACTCGCCGGCGGCGCCGACGAGGCAAGCAGGCTAATCAACAACAGCGGGATACTCATCATCCTCGGCATTTCCTCGTTTCGATCACGGCCGGCTTCAACAGCAGCGCCCGCCGGTGCCGCGATAACGCGCCGCCTGGCGTTCGGCAAAAAATTCCGTGTAGGCCATGGGCCTGCGCTCCGGATGGTGTTCGCGGCAGTGACGCAAGTAGGTGTCGTAGTCGGGGATGCCGATCGCACTGCGCGCCGATTGTCGCGCGCGCCGCCACAACTCCGATAACGACTCAAGCCGCCACATACGGTGTCTCCTGCGTGCTGATGCCGGGCGTGCGTCGCGCGCGCAAGGCCGCGCGCAGGCCCAGGCCAACCAGCGCCACCACCAGGGCCATCAGCACCACGGTCAGCGTCGCGTTGACGTAGTCGTTCTGCACCACGCGCTGCATCTCGGCCAGGCTCTTGGCTGGCGCCATCACCGTGCCGCTGGCCATGGCGT
>JBAZBG010000010.1:0-16420 GCA_041671585.1 Arenimonas sp.
GCTGGCCGGACCGGTGCAGTGTTTCGGCGTCTCCGGCTATTCGGGCGCGGGCACCAAGCCTTCGGACAAGAACGATCCGGACAAACTGCGCGACAACCTGATGCCGTACGCCTTGGTCGGGCATGTGCACGAACGCGAAGTCACGCGGCAACTGGGCCAGCCGGTCGAGTTCGTACCGGCGGTGGCGCCGCATTTTCGTGGCATCACCATGACGGTGAATATGCATCTGTCTCACGCGCTCACACTTGAAGAAGTGAAGCGGATCTATCGCACCCGCTATTCCAGCGAGCCATTGATCAACGTCATCGACGACGTGCCCTGGGTCAGCCGCATTGCCGGCAGGCACGGGGTGGAGATCGGCGGTTTCACATTGTCTGCCGACGGCCGTCGCCTGGTGCTGGTCGCGACGCTGGATAACCTGCTCAAAGGCGCCGCCACCCAGGCCGTGCAGAATCTCAACCTGGCCTTCGGCCTGGCGGAAACCACGGGAATTCCACTATGAGCGATCTTCTCTGGAGCAAGCCCGGCACGCGCGTCGACGAACGCATCCAGCGTTTCCTGGCCGGGCAGGACATCGTCCATGACCGCGACCTGTTCGCCTTCGACATCCAGGCCAGTCAGGCGCATGCCGAAGGCCTGGCCAATATCGGCATTCTCGACCAGGCCGAGCTTTCGGCGCTGCAACGGGAATTGTCCGCGCTGGCGGACGACTGGCGGGCCGGCCGTTTCGAACTGGACGCACGATACGAGGATTGCCATTCCGCTATCGAAGCGCGGTTGATCGAACGGCTCGGCGATACCGGCCGCAAAATTCACACTGGCCGCAGTCGCAACGATCAAGTCCTGGTCGCAAGCCGGCTTCACCTGCGCGACGCGCTGGAGCAATTGCAGGGCCATTGCCGGGCGATCGCCGAAGTGGCGTTGACGCGTGCGGCCGGGGACGCGCAATTGCCGATGCCCGGCTACACGCACCTGCAACGCGCGATGGTGAGTTCCGCGGGCATGTGGTGGTCGGGCTGGGCCGAGGCCTTCATCGATGACCGACAGCTCGCCAAAGACAGCGCGCGCTGGGTCGATGCCAACCCGCTTGGCTCCGCTTCCGGCTATGGCGTCAACCTGCCGCTCGATCGCGACTACACCACCCAGGCGCTCGGCTTTTCCCGGCTGCAGGTCGCGGCGACCTATGCGCAACTTTCGCGCGGCAAGTTCGAGCTGCAGGCCTTGTCGGCCTTGTCGCAGGCCTTGCTCGACCTGCGCCGCCTGGCCTGGGACCTGAGCCTGTTCGCGAGCGCCGAGTTCGGTTTCATCAGCCTGCCGGCGGAATACACTACCGGTTCTTCGTTGATGCCGAACAAGCGCAATCCCGACCTGATCGAATTGCTGCGCGCCAGCTACGCGGTCGCCGCCGGCGCCCGCAGCGAGATCGAGCAGTTGCTGTCGCTGCCATCGGGCTATCACCGCGACCTGCAATTGAGCAAGGCGCCGCTGCTGCGCGCCTTTTCACATGGACTCGACGCGCTGGCGCTGGTGCCCGATCTGCTGGCGCGCATGCAGTGGCGCCCCGACGCGATGCGGGCGGCGATCGAGCCGGGAATGTTCGCCACCGACAAGGCCATCGAGCTGGCCGCTCAAGGCGTGCCATTCCGTGAAGCTTATCGGCAGGCGGCGGAATCTCCGTTGCCAAGCTTCGGCGCCGATCCTGACGCCAGCCTGCGCGCCCGGGTTTCGCCCGGCTCGGGCGCGTTGCTGGGCTTGGATGTGCTGCGGGCCAGACTGGAGGCGCAGGGGTAGGCAAACTGCTCTATGGCGCGGCCAATCTCCTGCTGCTATAAGAGTCGCAAGGGAACCAGTCATGCCAGTCCGAGTCATCTTGGAGCACTGAGCGTTGGCCACATCACCACCAGTTCAGGGACCGCCTCAGGACGAGGAACCGCACTATCGGCTGCTGTGGGAAACCACCACCGATGCCGTCATCGTCATCGACGAACAAAGCATCATCCGCTACGCCAATCCCGCGCTGCTCGAAGTCTTTGGCCACCGGCCCGAGGCGCTGGTCGGTCAGTCCCTGGCCGTGCTGCAGCCCGAGCGCTTGCGCCAGGCGCACAAGGACGGCGTCCGCCGTTATCTGGACACACGAAACAGGCGTCTCGAATGGCGCTCCGTGGAAACGTCGGGGTTGCATAGCGATGGCCATGAGTTTCCGATCGAGGTTTCCTTCAGCGATATCGAAGTCGGCGGCAGCCGGATGTTCGCCGGTTTCCTGCGCGACATCAGCGCGCGCGTCCGGGCCGACTCCCTGCAGGCCGCCCTGTACAAGATTTCGGAAGCAGCGCATTCGGCGCCGGACCTGCCGGGGCTTTGCCAGCGCATCCATGAAGTCATCGGCGAACTGATCCCGGCGCGGAATTTTTACGTCGCGCTGCATGATCCCAGCACCGACCTGATCAATTTTCCGTATTACATCGACGAATTCGACCCCGCGCCGGCACCGCGCAAACTGCGCGAGGGCCGCGGCCTGACCGATGCCGTGCTGCGCAGCGGCGAGCCCTTGCTGGTGTCGCCGGAATCGGTCAACGAAGTGGCCGCGCTGCACGAGGTGGAACTGATCGGAACGGCCGGCGTCGACTGGCTTGGCATCCCGTTGCAGACCAGCCGCGGCACCATCGGCGTGCTGACCGTGCAATCGTATTCCGGCTCGACCCGTTACAGCGAGAAGGACAAGCACCTGCTGCAGTTCGTCTCCGACCAGATCGCGGCAGCCGTGGAGCGTGCCCAGCACAACGAAGACCAGCGCCTGGCGAAGGTAGTGTTCGAACAGAGCATCGAAGGCCTGATGGTCACCGATATCGAACAGCGCATCCTGATGGTGAACCAGAGTTTCGAGCTGCTGACCGGATTCAGCGCGGCGGAAGTGGTCGGGCAGCCGCCGAATTTCCTGGAGAGCGGAAGCGAAGACCCGGCCGTGGATGCGGCACGGCGGGAAAGTCTGGCCAGCAGCGGTCGTTGGAAGGCGGAGCTGTGGGGAAAGCGCAAGACGGGTGAGATCTATCCGCTGTCACTGTCGGTCACCACGGTCAACGACGCCAGCGGCTCGCCGAGCCATTTCATCAGCATCCTCACGGATATCAGCGATCAAAAACGGCAGGCGGCCCGCATTGAGCAACTGGCGTTCTACGACTCGCTGACCGGGTTGCCAAACCGCGTGCTGTTTCTCGACCGCTTGGAGAAGATACTTTCCGCCTCCAAACGCCATGGTGGCAGTGGCGCGATCCTGTATCTGGACCTGGACCGCTTCAAGGAAATCAACGACAGCCAGGGCCATGCGGTGGGCGATCTGGCGTTGGCCGAGGTTGCACGACGCTTGCAGGGCGCCTCACGCAAGGAAGAAACCCTGGCGCGACTGGGCGGCGACGAGTTCATCATCATCGCCGAGGATGCCGACCATCAGTCGGCGGTGCGCATCGCCAGGCGCTTGCAGCGTTCGCTGGCCAAGCCGCTGGAGCTGATGGGCAATTCCTTCACGGTCGGCGCCAGCATCGGTATTGCTTTTTATCCGGCCGACGGCCTGACGTCGGAGGACTTGATCAAGCGCACCGATATCGCGATGTATCGCGCCAAGGCCAGCGGCGGCGGTTATCGCCTGTATCACACCGAGATGGGCGCCGAGCTGGAGAAACGCTTGCGCGTAGCCCAGCGCCTCGGGCATGCGCTGGAGTCGGGCGAGCTGCAACTGCACTACCAGCCGCAGATCGATCTGGATACCGGCCGCATCATCGGCGCGGAAGCGCTGTTGCGCTGGCACGATTCCGTGCTCGGCTGGATCAGCCCGACCGAGCTGATTCCGATTGCCGAAGAGCGCGGCATGATGGGCGCGCTTGGCGACTGGGTGCTGCGCGAAGCCTGCCGGCAGGTCAACGCCTGGGCCGAACTCGGACTGCAGCTCGAGGGCAAGATGGCGATCAATATTTCGGCCTTGCAGCTGGAGGATCCGGATATCGTCGGACGCCTGCTGGAAATCGTGCACGAAGCGAATCTGAATCCCGACCGCTTCGAACTCGAACTCACCGAGAGTGCGATGATGGTCGACCCCGAGCGCGCCGTGGAAGTAATGGAGCTGCTCAGCGCCGCCGGCTTCGGCCTGTCGATCGACGATTTCGGCACCGGCTATTCATCGCTGTCCTACCTGAAGCGCTTCGCCGCCGACCAGATCAAGATCGACATCTCGTTCGTGCGCAACATGCTCACCGATGCCGACGACCACACCATCGTCACTACGATCATTGCCATGGCGCGTAGTCTCGGCCTGCAGACCACTGCCGAGGGTGTGGAACACGCTGCGCAGGCCACGGCACTGCAGTCGCTGGGCTGCGATAACGTGCAGGGGTTTCATTTCGGCCACCCGGAGTCGGCGCAGGCGTTTACGGAGCGGTGGTTGGGGCGGCCGACGATTGTTTGAGTCGGCGGCGGGCAACAAAAAACCGGCGCCAGGCCGGTTTTCGTTGTAACCCTTGAATCTATTGGTCGGGGAGACAGGATTCGAACCTGCGACTTCTACGTCCCGAACGTAGCGCTCTACCAGGCTGAGCTACACCCCGAGGGAGCCGCTTATTCTAGTGGCGAGTGGGCGATCAGGCAAGTTCCGGATGCGGGTCGCGACGCGGATGCCGACGGCGCTGCCTGACAAGGCTAAAATGCCCGCTTTGCGCGACTTTGCGTTGCCTGGCGTCCCGCAGGCGGGGCCGGCGCGGTAAATCCACGCATTTCCCAGGAGTTTCGGTCTTGATCAAGCCCCGCACCCCGCCCGGCGTCATGGAGTTGCTGCCCCGTGACCAGATCGCCTTCCAGCGCATGCTGGACGTGGTCCGGCGCAATTTCGAGCGCTTCGGCTTCGTGCCGGTGGAAACCCCGGTGTTCGAGCTGACCGATGTCCTGCTGACCAAGACCGGTGGCGAGACCGAGCGCCAGGTCTATTTCGTGCAGTCGACCGGGGCGCTGGAGCAAGGCGGGCAGCCGGAGCTGGCCCTGCGTTTCGACCTCACCGTGCCGCTGGCGCGCTACGTGGCTGAGCACGAGCACGAACTGGCCTTCCCGTTCCGTCGCTACCAGATCCAGCGCGTGTACCGCGGTGAGCGCGCCCAGCGCGGCCGCTTCCGCGAGTTCTACCAGTGCGACATCGATGTGATCGGCAAGGATTCGCTGTCGGTGCGCTACGACGCCGAAATGCCGGCGGTGATCTATTCGGTGTTTTCAGAGCTGGGCATCGGCCCGTTCACGGTGCAATTGAACAACCGCAAACTGCTGCGCGGCTTCTTCGAAGGCCTGGGCATCGCCGATGGCGAGCGCCAGGCGTTGGTGCTGCGCGAGATCGACAAGCTGGACAAACGCGGCGCCGACCACGTGCGCGCGACGCTGATGGGCGAGGCGTTCGGGCTGTCGGCGGAAACCACCGACCAGATCCTGGCTTTCGTGCAATCGCGTTCGACCTCCCATGGCGAAGCGCTGGCGCAACTCGATGCGCTGGGCGCGGGCAGCGACATGCTCAACCAGGGCATTGCCGAGCTGCGTCAGGTCATCGAGATGTTGCGCGGTTACGGTGTTCCGGAAAAAAACTACGCGATCAATTTTTCGATCGCCCGCGGCCTGGACTATTACACCGGCACCGTTTACGAAACCACGCTCGACGATTTCCCGCAGATCGGCTCCATCTGCTCGGGCGGCCGTTACGAAAATCTCGCCGGCCACTACAGCAAGTCGCACCTGCCCGGCGTCGGCATTTCGATCGGCGCCACACGCTTGTTCTGGCAATTGCGCGAGGCCGGCATCCTGTCCACGGCCGAGAGTTCGGTCGAGGCGCTGGTCGGGCTGATGGACGAGAGCCGCTTGCCGCAATCGCTGGCGCTGGCCCAGGTATTACGCGCCGGCGGCATCAACACCGAAGTGCAGCTGGAGGCGAAGAAACTGGCCCGGCAATTCCAGTACGCCGATCGCGCCGGCATCCGCTTCATGGTGCTGGTCGGCGAGGATGAGGCCGCGCGCGGCGTGGTGACGGTCAAGGACTTGCGCCGGCAGGAGCAGTTCGAAGTTCCGCAGTCGGAACTGGTGGCCGCCCTGAAAGTGGAACTCGAACAACAACGCGCGATGCAGGACCGCTGAAATGAAATCAATTCGCCTGGATGGACAGTCCCTGACCCGCGAACAGGTCGTCGCCGTGGCCTACGGCGCCACGGTTGAGCTCGACCCCGTGCAGTTGCAGAAAGTGCAGGGCGCGGCGGACTTCCTGATCGAACAAGTGGGCCGGCAGGAGCCGATCTATGGCGTGTCCACCGGCTTTGGCAGCAATGCCGACAAGCTGCTCGGCGCGCATCGCCTGCGTGCCGGATGCCCCGGAGCGAAGTCCGATGACGAAAGCCTGCTCGAGGAATTGCAGCGCAACCTGATCGTCACCCATGCGGTCTGCGTTGGCGAACCGTTCGGCGCCGACGTCGTGCGCGCCATGCTGGTCATTCGCATCAACACGCTGATGCGCGGCCATTCCGGCATCCGCGTCAGCACGCTGCAGGCGCAGGCGGCGATGCTCAATGCCGGCGTCGTGCCGCTGGTGCCGCAGAAAGGCTCCGTCGGCGCGAGCGGCGACCTGGCACCGCTCTCGCACCTGGCCATCGTGCTGCTCGGTGGTGGCGAAGCCTTCTATGAAGGCGAGCGTCTGCCGGGGGCGGAAGCGCTGCGTAGGGCCGGCCTCGCGCCAATCCGCCTGTCGCACAAGGAAGGCCTGGCACTCAACAACGGCACCGCGCAGATGCTTGCCACCGGCGTGCTGGCCGCCGCCGAACTGGAAGACTTGCTCGATACGGCCGATCTGGCCGCGGCGATGACCATCGACGCCTTCGCCGGCCGCATGCGCGCGTTCGATCAACACGTGCACGCGCTGCGCCCGCATCCGGGCCAGGTCGCAACCGCGTCGAACCTGCGCCAGCTGCTGCACGATTCCACGCTGGCCAACATCGACTACCACCTGGTGCCGAAATTCCGCTCCTGGACGCCGGGCAGCTGGACGGCTCCCGCGCAACAGGCGCTCGCCTTCGACATTGGCTGGGACTGGGTGCCGCTCTCGCAACGCCACGGCCGCGAGCGCTTCTACGAACGCTTCAAGCCCTTCCGCGGCGGCAAGAAGCACCAGCCGCAGGACAGCTATTCCATCCGCTGCATCCCGCAGGTGCATGGCGCCGTGCGCGATGCCCTGGCGCAGGCGCAACGCGTGCTCGACATCGAGCTCAATTCGGTCACCGATAACCCTCTGTTGTTCCCGGACCTGCCGGGCGCGCGCAATATCGAGGACCAGGTGGTTTCCGCCGGTCACTTCCATGGCATGCCGTTGGCCTTGGCGATGAGCTACCTGAAAGCGGCGATCCCGGTGCTGGCGTCCATTTCCGAGCGCCGCCTCAACAAGCTGGTCGACCCGGCCACCAATGACGGCCTGCCGGCGTTCCTGATCGGCAACGAGGACGGCACCGAGAGCGGCTTCATGATCGTGCAGTACACCGCCGCGGCGATCGTCAACGACTTGTGCAGCCGCGCGCATCCGGCGTCGGTGTATTCCATTCCGACCAGCGCCAATGCCGAGGATCATGTCTCGATGGGCGCCAACGAAGCGCGGCATGTGCTGGAAATGGCCGACGACCTGGGGCGCGTGCTGGCGCTGGAAATCTATACCGCGGCGCAGGCGCTCGATTACCGGCGCGACATGATCAACGCCGCACGTCAGCTGGCCAGCAGCGGCGATGCCGAGGCGCTGGCCGCGAAAGTGCAGGGCGCACCAATGCCGGGTTCGCCCGAGCGCAAAGTGTTTCTGGCGGAAGTGGAAGCGTTGCGCGCCGAGTTGGCGCAGTCCAGCGAGTTCCAGCCGGGCCGCGCGGTGTCGGCGGCGCTCGAACGCCTGCGCCGCGACATTGCTTTTATGGACTGCGATCGTGCCATGGATGCGGAAGTTGCACTGGCCGTGCGGTTGGTGGAGCAGGGCGAGATTCTTAGCGCCGCGCGCGCCGCGCTATAGCTCGGGGGGCGTCCATCAGGAGGCCTGCCCACTGTTGGAATAGCTGGATCGACCGCTTGCCTATGGGCTCGCTGCCGGAATGGGAGTTATGAAGTAGCCTTCAACGTCCCATTCCCCTTTCGACAGATTCAGGATCACCTTCTCCTCCACCTTGGCGCGCTCGAACTGCGAGGTGAAGAAAACAACATAGTAGTGACCGTCCGGTGCACCGTCGATAACAGCGGTGAATGCGGCGGCATCCACGGTTCGAGCCTTGAGTTTTCCAAGAGGCAACCGCATCGATTCCAACCCGGCTATCCAGCTCGTGCGTGTGACCATGCCTTGCAGAAGGGGACCAGTAAGCGGCCAAGTCTCGGATTTTTGACCCTTGTCGATGAGCTGCAGGAATTTGGTGGCGAGCGCGATCGATGATCGGTTTTCCCCAGGATCTCCGGGGTCGCTGACTGTCTGGGCTGGCGAACTGAAGCTGACGCAGGCGAGTCCGAACACCAGCAGCAGCCGCGACATAAGAGTTTTCATGGAATTTCCTCGCCGCCCTCAGGCCGCGTGCACCCGGTTGCGCCCGGCGTTCTTGGCTGCATACAACGCATCATCGGCCTGGTGAAGCACCTCGTCCGCGCTGGCGGCGAAGCCGGTCGGCACGCTGAAGACGCCAATGCTCGCGGTCATGGTGATTTCCTTGCCGGCATAGCGCACCGGTAGCGAACTGATGTGATGGCGCACGCGCTCGGCGATTTCCATCACGCGCGCGGCGGAAACGCCCGGTAGCACCACCACAAATTCTTCGCCGCCGAAGCGGGCGATCACCGCTGTTTCCGGCGCCAGGCAATCGTTTAGATTGCGCGCCAGCGTGCGCAGGCACTCGTCGCCGGCCAGGTGTCCGAAGTCGTCGTTGACCTGCTTGAAGTGGTCCAGGTCGATCAGCAGCAGGCTGATCGGCTGTCGTGTCTCCGCCGAATGTTGCAGCATCTGTTCGAATACTTCGCGGAAATGCCGGCGATTGAACATTCCCGTGAGCACATCGCGGCGATTGGATTCGCGCAGGCGCGAGTTGGCGTCGGCCAGTTGCTCCAGGGCCGTGCTCAGCTCGGCGGTGCGCCGCGAGACATTGCGTTCCAACTGCTCGTTGGCTTCGCGAACCACATTTTCGTTCTCGCTGCGCAAGTTTGCGTAGCGGTAGGCCAGCGCGAAGGAAAGCAGGATCATTTCCATCGCCGAACCGATCTGTATGCCGTATTCGGTGACGAAGTTCTTCGGCAACAGGTTCGACGACACCGAGGCGTACATGGCGGTGCCGAGCAACAGCATCGTCCAGGCGGCCAGGAAGAGTTGGGCGGGGCGGTAGCCCTGTCGGATGGCCTGGAAGGCCTGGTAGACGATCAGCAGCACGCCCGGAAACACGCTGTAGGTGCCGATTTGCACGGCAGTCCGGTAGTCGACCCAGAACGAGGCCAGGCCCAGGGCCGCGTAAAAGTAGATGAAAGCGAGCGAAATCTGGTCGCCCAGCGGCCAGCGCACTTTCAGATCCAGGAACAGTCGCGCGAACTGATGCATCGCCATTTGCGAAAACGACATCGACAACGGAATCGCGTGATTGGCCAGCCACGGCGAGGTCGGCCACAGGTATTCGAAAGCCAGGCCGTTGAGGCAGAACAACACCAGGCCGAAACCGAAGATGTGGCACATGTACCAGAAATGGCTGCTGTCGCGCAGCGACACCCAGAGCACCAGGTTGTAGAAGAACAAGGCGAGCAGGATGCCGTCGTACAAGCCGATGCCGATCTGCGCGTCGCGCTCCATTTCCGCAAACGCGCCGAAGGTGTAGATCATCAGCGGCGCCTGCATCGAGCTTTCGCTCTGCGCACGCACCAGCAGCTCCACCTCGGTGCGCTGCGGCAGGTTGAGCCAGAAATTCGGATGCCGATAGCGGATGGCCCGGGCCGAGAACGGCAGTTTGTCGCCCGACGCCAGGTGGTCGACCCGGCCGTCCGGATAACGCATGTAGACATCGACGTTGTCGAGTAGCGAGTACTGCAGCACCAGCAGCCAGCGTTCTTCGCTATTGCCCTGGTTGAACAACCGGGTACGGAACCAGAGCGCTTCGTCGCGGAAGCCGAACGTGGCATTGCCGTTGGGCAAGGGCTGGAAGCGGCCCAGGCTGGCCGCCTGGAACATGCTGGAGGCATCCGCGCTGCCGTCGGGATCGACGAAGTAAGCCACGTGCGGCGACAGGGCCAGGTCGGTCAGGCCGGGGGTGATGTTCACGCGGTCGTTGGCGGCCCGCGCCGGCGTCATGGCACCCAGCGTCAGCAGCAAAATGCAGATGAATCGTAAGGTCGCGGTCACCGGCACCTGAGCTCCCCAGCCATTCGCACACCTTAACCACCCGCGCCAGCCTTGGCTACGGGGGTGGGTAGGTCTTGCTAATGTAATAGTGCGCTGTTACATTAGCTCATGAAACGAAGAGACCCGCATCAATTGGCCAGCCACGAATTGCCTGATCGCAGCGAGGCGTTGGACGAGCTGCTCGCCGCCCTGTTGGCCATGCGCAGCCCGGGTGAGTTGCGCGCTTTCCTCGAGGATTTGTGCACGCCCGCCGAGCTGGAAGCCATGGCCGATCGCTGGCGCGTGGTGCCGCTGCTGCTCGCAGGCACGGCCTATCGGGAAATCCACGACCGCACCGGCGTCAGCGTCACTACCACCGGCCGCGTCGCGCGCTGCCTGGAGCTGGGCGCCGGTGGCTACCGGCTGGCCGCAGAACGAGTGCTGGGCGCGCCTCACCCGGCCGACGATCGCTCCGCTTGACCCCCACCATCAGAAAGGACTCCCGCGTCATGCGGACGCACGATCGTTTACGTATCGCCATCCAGAAATCCGGACGCCTGTCCGACCCGGCGCGCGATTTGCTCGCGCGCGCCGGATTGAGTTTCCGGGAAAGCCGCGACCGCCTCTTCTGTTACGGCGATTCCCTGCCGATCGATTTGTTGCTGGTGCGCGACGACGACATTCCCGGGCTGATCGCCGAAGGCGTCTGCGACCTCGGCATCGTCGGGCGCAACGTGCTCGATGAGCAGGCCGCCGAGCGCCAGGCCGGCGGCAAGGACGAGGCCTATGCCGTGATCAGGACGCTCGGCTTCGGTCGTTGCCGGCTGTCGGTGGCGGTGCCGAACGAATGGGACTGGAACGGCAATGAGCGGCTGGCCGGAACTCGCATTGCCACCAGCTATCCGAACCTGTTGGCGCGCTGGCTGCGCGAGCAGGATGTAGCAGCGGAGCCGGTCGTGCTCGGCGGATCGGTGGAGATTGCGCCACGCCTGGGCAAGGCCGAGAGCATC
This sequence comes from Arenimonas sp., assembly GCA_041671585.1. Classification (GTDB taxonomy): domain Bacteria; phylum Pseudomonadota; class Gammaproteobacteria; order Xanthomonadales; family Xanthomonadaceae; genus Arenimonas. The sequence continues at coordinate 11,386 of JBAZBG010000010.1, forward strand.
TGCGACCTGGTGTCCTCGGGCGCCACGCTGGTCGCCAACCAGTTGAAGGAAGTTGCGGTCATCCTGGAAAGCGAAGCGGTGCTGGCCGGGCCGTCCACGCCCTTCGTCGATGTCCGCGCCGATCTGGCCGCGATGCTGCTGCGGCGGCTCGATGGCGTGCTCAGTCTGAAGGCGAGCAAATTGTTGTTGTTGCAGGCGCGGCGCAGCGCCTTGCCGGACATCCTGAAGCTGTTGACCGACGCCGAGCCGCCGACGGTAACCACGATCGAGGGCCGGAACGAAGAAGTGTCGTTGCAGGCGCTGTGCCGCACGGCGATGACCTGGCAACGACTGGAAGACATGAAGCGCGCCGGGGCCTTCGGACTGCTGGTGCTGCCGGTGGAGCAGATGCTGGCATGAAGACCTTGCGCTGGAGCGACATGGATGCGAATGCGCGGGCGCAAGCCTTGCGCCGGCCGGCCCAGGCAGTCCAGGAAGAAGTGCAGGCAAGCGTGACGAGCATCATCGAACAGGTGCGCGCTGATGGCGACGGCGCCCTGCGCGCCTTGACGCGGCGTTTCGATGGCGTGGAAGTCGGCGTGTTCGAAGTCAGCGAAGCCGAGTTCGCGGAGGCGCGCGCGTCGGTGGCGCCTGACGTATGCGCCGCATTGGCAGCGGCGCGCGAGCGGTTGATCGCCTGGCACCGCGCCGGTATGGCCGAGCCGTTTGAAATCGAAACCGCGCCGGGCGTGCGCTGCGGGCGCATCCTGCGCGGCATCGCCCGGGTCGGGCTGTACGTGCCGGCGGGGTCGGCGCCGTTGCCGTCCACCGCGTTGATGCTCGGCGTGCCGGCGGCGCTGGCCGAATGCGCCGAGGTCATCCTGTGCACGCCGCCGCAGGCGGACGGGCGCGCCGATGCAACTGTTTTGACGGCAGCCCGATTGTGCGGCATCACCCGCGTGTTCAAGCTGGGCGGCGCCCAGGCGATCGCGGCGATGGCATTCGGTACTGCGTCGATACCTGCCTGCGACAAACTGTTCGGTCCCGGCAACAGTTTCGTCACTGCGGCCAAGCAACAGGTGGCGATGATGGCCGGTGGCGCGGCGATCGACCTGCCGGCCGGGCCATCCGAAGTTCTAGTGATTGCCGACGCCGGCGCGTCGCCGGTGCATGTCGCCGCCGACCTGTTGTCGCAGGCCGAGCATGGCGCCGACTCGCAAGTGTTGCTGGTGACCGACGCGCCGACATTGATCCCCTTGGTGATCGAACAGCTGGAACAGCAGTTGCAGCGGTTGCCGCGGGCCGATATCGCGCGGCGCGCGCTCGATCACGCCCGGCTGATCCTGGTCGATTCGCTGGAGGCGGCATTCTCGATCAGCAACGCCTACGCGCCGGAGCACCTGATCCTGGCGTTGCGCGAGCCGTCGCCGTGGCTGGAGAAAGTGCGCAGCGCCGGTTCGGTCTTTCTCGGCGACTACGCGCCCGAGGCGCTCGGCGATTATTGTTCCGGCACCAATCACGTGCTGCCCACCAACGGGGCCGCACGGGCCTGCAGCGGCGTCAGCGTGGCCAGTTTCCAGACCAGCATCAGCGTCCAGGCCGTGACCCGCGAAGGGCTGGCCGCGATCGGCCCGTGCGCGGTAACCCTGGCCCGCGCCGAAGGCCTGGAGGCGCATGCGCAGGCGGTGTTGCTGCGCATGGCGAAGCCGTCATGAACGACGTGCTCGCGCTGTTGCGTCCGGACCTTCGCGATTTCGCCGGCTATGCCTCGGCGCGGCGCGCACAGGCCACCGGCACGGTCTGGCTCAACGCCAACGAATCGCCGTCGCCCTCGCTGGCCGACGGCGGCTTGTCACTTAATCGCTATCCGGAACCCCAACCATCAGCCTTGCGCGAGCGCATGGCCTGGCTGTACGGGGTGCGCGCAGAACAGCTGATGGTCACCCGCGGCAGCGATGAAGGCATCGACCTGCTGGTACGGGCGTTCTGCCGCGCCGGCGTTGATGCCGTGCTCATCGCGCCGCCATGCTTTGGCATGTATGCCGTCTGCGCGCGCGTGCAGAACGCGCCGCTGGTCGAGGTGCCGCTGGAAGAGACCGACGGCACCTGGAGTCTCGACCTTCCCGGCGTGATCGAAGCGGTTGCCGGGCGCAAGGTCCGCATCGTCTTCCTGTGCTCGCCGGCCAATCCAACTGGGCAGGCGCTGTCGCTGGCGCAGGTGCGAGGCCTTGCCGAAGCGTTGCAGGGCAGGGCGATCCTGGTTGTCGACGAGGCCTACGCGGAGTACAGCTCCGTGGCGAGTGCGTCGAGATTGCTGGCGGATTTTCCGGGTCTGGTCGTGTTGCGCACACTCTCCAAGGCCCATGCACTCGCCGGTGCGCGCGTAGGCGCGTTGCTGGCCGGCGCCGCGCTGATTTCCATACTGCGCAACCTGTCGGCGCCGTATCCGGTGCCGGCGCCATCGGCGGCACTGGCGTTGGCGGCGCTCTCGGATGCGGGTATCGACCAATCCCGGCGTCGCTGCCAGCTGGCCGTGGACGAACGCGGCGCACTGCGACGGGAGCTGACGCTGCTCGCCGGCGTCCGCCGTGTTTATGCGTCCGAGGGCAACTACCTACTGGCACGCTTTGCCGATGCGCAAGCCGCGTTCGAACGTCTGCTTGCGGCCGGGGTAGTCGTGCGCGACATGCGCGCCATGGCCGGGTTGCAGGACGCGCTGCGTATCTCGATCGGCAGCGCCGAAGAGAACCGGGCGCTGCTTTCGGCGCTGCAACAGGTGCCGGCATGAGCAAGATCCTTTTCATCGACCGCGACGGCGTGCTGATCGAGGAACCGTCGGACGAACAGATCGACGCCTACGAGAAATTCCGCCTGATCGAGGGCGTGATTCCGGCGCTGCTCCGGCTGCGCGATGCCGGTTTCGAGTTCGTCATGGTCAGCAACCAGGACGGACTCGGCACGTCCGCGTATCCAATCGAGGCTTTTGAAGGACCGCAGTCGTTGCTGCTGCAGATACTGGCCTCGCAGGGCATCCGCTTTCGCGAAGTGCTGATCGACGAACACTTCCCCGAGGACGAACATCCCAATCGCAAGCCGGGTATCGGCATGGTCATGCACTACCTGCGCGACCGCAGCGTGAACCTCGGCGCCAGCGCGATGGTTGGCGACCGCGAGACCGATATGCAGTTCGCCCGCAACCTCGGCGTCCGTGGGTTGCGCCTCGGCCCCGGCTTCCTGGGTTGGGAGCAGGTCGCGCATGCGCTCGTCGATGCGCCGCGAATCGCCAGCGTCGAGCGTAGCACCAAGGAAACACGGGTCCGCGTGAACGTCGACCTGGATCGCGCGGCGGATCCCATCGTGCTCACCGGCCATGGCTTCTTCGACCACATGCTGGAACAGCTCGGTAAACACGGCGGCTTCGCCCTCGAGGTGAACTGCGCCGGCGATCTGCACATCGATGAACACCACACCGTCGAGGACTGCGCTCTCGCTTTGGGTTCGGCCTTGAAATCGGCGCTGGCCGACAAGCGGGGTATCGGCCGCTATGGCTTCACGCTGCCAATGGACGAATCGCTGGCTGGTGCCGCGCTGGATTTCTCCGGCCGGCCTCACTTCGTGTTCGATGGCGTATTCCCGCGCGACAGCATCGGCGACTTCCCGACCGAGCTGGTGCCGCATTTCTTTCGTTCGTTGTGCGAGACGGCGGGCCTGAACCTGCACTTGACCGTGCGCGGCGACAACACGCATCACATGGTCGAGTCCTGCTTCAAGGTCGTTGCGCGCGCGCTGCGCCAGGCCATCCGCCGCGAGGGCAACGAGCTGCCGAGCACCAAGGGCGTGTTGTGAGCCGGGGCTCGGCGCAGCGCGTGGTGCTGCTCGATTCCGGCGGCGCCAATCTCGCTTCGGTGCAGGCCGCGTTCGAGCGCCTGGGCGTTTCCGCGCCGGTGAGCTCCGACTGGCACACCATTCGTGCCGCCACGCATGTCGTCTTGCCAGGCGTCGGAGCCGCGGCGGCCGCGATGGCGCGGCTGCGCGAGAACGGGCTCGACAGATTGATACCGACCTTGACCCAGCCGCTGATAGGTATCTGCATCGGCATGCAGTTGCTGTTCGAACGCTCCGACGAGAACAATACCGATTGCCTGGGGTTGCTCGCCGGCAGCGTGCAACGGCTGCAGCCGTCGGCGGGCGTCCGCGTGCCGCACATGGGCTGGAACCGGCTGCAGGTCGCTTCGACGCATCCGCTGGTGGCGGACCTGGATCGGCAATGGGTGTATTTCGTGCACAGCTATGCCGCGGGTACGTCGGAGAAGACCCTGGCCGCGTGCACGCACGGCGAACCGTTCGCGGCAGTGACGGCCAGCGACCGGATCATGGGCGCGCAGTTTCACCCCGAGCGCTCGGGCGCCGCGGGCGCGCGCCTGTTGCGCAACTTCCTGGCGCTCTGATCATGGCGTTCACCGTCATTCCCGCCATCGACGTCCGGAATGCGTGCGTAGTCCGCCTTAGCCAGGGCGACTACGGACGCGAGACCGTCTACGACGCCACGCCACTGCAGACGGCGCAACGCTACGCTGCGGCTGGCGCGCAATGGCTGCACCTGGTCGATCTCGATGCGGCCCGGCTTGGTGCGTATTCCTTACAGCCGCTGGTTGCCGAACTGCGCCGGTCAACGGAGCTGAAGATTCAAACCGGCGGCGGCATCCGCTCCGAAGCAAACGTCGAAGCGCTGCTCGAGCTGGGCGTCGCACGGGTCGTGGTCGGAACGCTGGCCGTGCGTGAGCCGGCGCGCGTGGCCGGCTGGCTGCGCGACTACGGCAGCCAGCGAGTGGTGCTGGCGCTCGACGCGCGCGTGGATGCCAATGGGGTATGGCGCTTGCCGGTGGCAGGATGGACCGAGAACACGGGCGGCAGCCTTGAGCAGTTGCTGGATAGGTATGCCGACGCCGGCCTGCGGCACGTGCTTTGCACCGACATCGCGCGCGACGGCATGCTCGGCGGTTTCAATCTCGAGCTGTACGGCATGCTTGCTCGCCGCTGGCCGCACCTGCACATC
>JBAZBG010000011.1:0-15825 GCA_041671585.1 Arenimonas sp.
CCTCGATCGTCGAGTCCATCTCCGCCGAAGACATCGGCAAGCTGCCCGACTCCTCGATTGCCGAGTCGATCGCCCGCTTGCCTGGGTTGACCGCGCAGCGCGAGCGTGGCCGGGCCACCCAGATCCACATTCGTGGTTTCGCCGGCGATTTTGCCGGCACAACCTTGAACGGCCGCGAACAGACGACGACCAGCGACAATCGCGGCGTCGAATTCGACCAGTATCCGTCTGAGTTGTTGAGTTCCGTGGTCGTCTACAAGACGCCTGACGCAACTCTCGTTGGCCAGGGCCTTTCTGGCACCGTTGACCTGCGCACGGCGCGCCCTCTGGACTACGCCGAGCGCGTGCTATCGGGAAATTTTCGGGTCGAGCAGAACGAGAACAGGGGCCAGGAGCAGAATGGCCACCGCTACAGCTTCGCCTACATCGACCAATTCCTAGACCGCACGGTTGGCTTGGCGATCGGCTACTCCCACCTCGACAGCCCAACCTCTGGCTTCCAGAACGAAGCGTGGGGTTATCCGAACGAACGCTGGGACGGTGCAAATCAGGTGAACGTGCCGTCCGTCCCGGGCAATCCAGGCGTCGGGGTATTCGGCGGTGGCAAGGTCTACAAGTTCGACAACAGCAACAAGCGCGACGGCCTGCTGGCGACGTTGCAGTTCAAGCCCAACGACTTCTACGAAACCACGCTTGACCTGTTCTATTCGAAGTTCAAGAAGACAGAGATCAAGACTGGTCTCGAGTTCGGGACGGTCTGGGGCAACCCCGCCCTGATCCCAACTGCCTGGACCATCGATGGCAACACAGCCACTTCCTCCACCTGGACCGGGGTCAAGCCGGTGCTGCGAATGGACTCCAACCCGAGCGAGGACAAGCTCAGGTCTATCGGCTGGAACAACAAGTGGACAGTCAACGACCATTGGACCATCAGCGGCGACCTGTCGTACTCCAAGACTGAACATGATTTTCGTGTCTTGGAAACCTATGCCGGCGTGGCAGCCAACAACGGTGAAACCAGTTTGATCGTGACGCTAAATCCGGACGAAGGCTTCAATGAATACCAATTCGGTACTGACTTCAACGATCCGAGCAATCTTCGTCTGATCGATGCCGGAGGCTGGGGTCAGGATGGCTACCTCAAGGACTTTGAAGTCACCGACAGGCTAACCGCCTTGCGCCTGGATGCAACCCGCAGCTTCGACTCAGGCTTCCTCAGCAACGTGCGTTTCGGCTTCAACCGCACCGACCGCAGCAAGGAAAAGTCGTCGATAGAGGCCAAGCTTTGCATCGTGGCCTGCTTGAGCTCCCAGGATTCGGCACCGTTCCCGGGCTCCGCCGGTGACTTCGGCATTGGCGGTATCGACGGCTTGGCTTTCTACGATGCCAACGATCTACTTGAGTCCGGCTTTTACAATCTGGTCAGCAAGTTCCACAAGGACATCGCAAACAAGAACTGGGGCGTGGATGAAACCCTCGACACCTACTTTGTCCAGGCCAACGTCGATACCGATATCGGTACGATGCCGCTGCGCGGCAACTTCGGTTTCCAATATGTGCGAGTGGATCAGAGCTCCTCGGGCTTCAACACCTTCGACGGCAACCCGGACGGCTCACCCGTCGAACTGGGCGCCAGTTACAGTAATTTCCTGCCTAGCCTCAACCTTAATCTGGAAGTGGCGCCCGAGCTCTATATTCGCTTCGCGGCCGCCAAGCAAATGGCCCGACCACGACTGGACGATATGCGTGCCAGTTTCGACGTGAAGGTGGAAGACGGTGGTTGCGCGAACCAGCCCGGTCCGCTTTGGTGCGCAAGTGGCGGCAATCCGCAGCTCAAGCCTTGGCTGGCCAATGCATATGACCTGAGCGTCGAGAAGTATTTCACCACCGCGGCCGGCAACAAGGGCTACGTATCCGTTGCCTATTTCTTCAAGGACCTGCAGACCTGGATTTCGAAGGGCGATAGACCGTTCGACTTCGCCGGCTATGATTTGCCGGACCCGGACCCAGACCCAGACAACAATCCGGCGTCGACTGTCGGCAACATCAATCAGCCCTTCAATGGCGAAGGCGGCCTGATGAAGGGAAGCGAGGTCACTGTCTCGGTTCCGCTGGACATCCTCTGGGGCAAGCTCAACGGTTTCGGCTTGCAGGCAAGTTACTCCGACACCAAGAGCTCGGTTCCGATCTTCGGCTCTGCGCAGGCCCTGCCGGGATTGTCCAAGTACGTGTCCAACGTCACCGCGTACTACGAGCACGCCGGCTTCTCCGTGCGGTTTAGCCAGCGCAAGCGCTCAAAGTATGTGGGCGAGACCCGTGGCTTTGGCGCCGATCTGGGATATATCGACGTCGATGCAGAGACCGTGCAAGACGCCCAGGTCAACTACACCTTCCAGCCAGGCAATATGTTGGAAGGGCTGTCGTTCTACCTGCAAGTCAGCAACATCGGCGATGAGCCTTTCACGACTTCGGATGCGAACGATTCGGAGAATCGTCCGATCCAATACTTCGAGTACGGCCGCACGACCTTGCTCGGATTCAGCTACAAGTTCTAAGCCTTCAAGTGTTGAGCCTCTGCCGACTTCCCCAGTCGGCAGAGGTTTTTTTTTGCGCGACGTCCGACGGGTGCGGCGACGTACTCTCGCCAACCCGCTGCTTTCGTCCTTACATCGCGACCGGCGCGGCCTTGCAGTTTTCGGCGATGAACGCCTCGTGCGTCGGCATCAGGTCGACCACCCCGTGCATCACGCGCTGGACATCCGAAATCATCTTGGCAACCAGCTCGTCCGACTTCACGTCGACCAACGGATGATAGCCCTGCGGCCTGATCCCCTGCCCGAACATCACCTGGAACCAACTGACTTCGGCGAATAGCTCGTTGTTGTTGCGGTAGATTCGGCCGTTACTGCGGAACAGCGCGATCTTCTGCTTGAGCGAGTCGGGAATGTCCATGTTTCGGCAATAATTCCAGAATTCCGAATCGCTGCGCCGGGTCGCGTGGTAATGCAGGATGATGAAATCGCGTACCTGCTCGAATTCCACCGCCGACTGGCGATTGAACTCGTCGGTGTCGGTCTGGCTGAAGCCTTGGTTCGGGAAAAACGAGACCAGCCGCGAAACGCCTTTCTGGATCAGATGGATCGACGTCGATTCCAGCGGTTCCATGAAGCCGCTGGACAAGCCAATGGCGACCACATTCTTGTTCCAGAACTGCTTGCGCCGGCCGGTGACGAACTTGAGCGGACGCGGCTCGGCCAGGGCCTTGCCGTCCAGATTACCCATCAGGATGCTGGCGGCTTCGTCATCGTTCATGAAGCCGCTGCAATAGACATGGCCGTTGCCGATCCGGTGCTGCAGCGGTATGCGCCACTGCCAGCCGGCCGAATGGGCGGTCGAGCGGGTGTAGGGAGTCAACGGGGACACCGACTCGCACGGCACGGCCAGGGCGCGATTGCAGGGCAGCCAATGGCTCCAGTCGTCGTAGCCGGTCTGCAGGGTTTGTTCGATCAGCAAGCCGCGGAAGCCGGAACAGTCCACGAACAGATCGGCCGCATGCACGTCGCCGTTCTCCAACGTCACCGAAGTAACGAAGCCGGTCTCCGGATGCTGCTGCACGCTGCTGATCTTGCCCTCGGTGCGCGACACGCCGAGCGGCTCGGCATACGCACGCAGGTACTTGGCGTAGAGGCCGGCATCGAAATGGAACGCATGCCCGATATCCTTCAAGGGCGAGTTCTTGTACTGGTTGGTGGCGCGCATGAACTTGTTCTTTTCGCAGGCGAGCAGATTGATGGAGTAGTCCTCCATCCGCTCCACCTTGCCGGCCTGGAACATTTTCAACCAGTAGTGGTGGAAGTCGATCAGGCCGGTTTCGTGACCCATGGTTCCAAAACCGTGGATGTACGAATCGCCCTGCGCACCCCAGTTCCTGAATTGGATGCCGAGCTTGAACGTGGCCTGGGTCGCCTTGATGAATTCGTTCTCATCGAGTCCCAGGGCCGTATTGAAATTATTGATCGGCGGGATCGTCGCTTCGCCCACACCGATGGTGGAGATTTCGTCGGATTCGATCAGCTGGATCTGGATACTCTTGCCCAGCGCCTGCGACAGAAACGCAGCCGTCATCCAACCGGCCGTGCCACCACCGACAATCAACACTTTCCGAATGCTCGCATTGTTCATTTCGCCGACACCATATCCCTGCAAAAGCCCCCTACAATCCTACCATCGCCCCCACTGTAGGAGCGGCTTCAGCCGCGATTTCCCGCATGATCCAACAGCGTCCCTACGGCGACACCGGACTCACCGTTTCCGCCCTCGGACTGGGCGCCGCCCAGGTCGGCGACCCGCGTCTTTCCGAGGCCGAGGCGGCGTCGTTGTTGGCCGCCGCCGTCGACTCCGGAATCACCTTGATCGACACGGCGCCAAGCTACGGCCTTTCGGAAGCGCGCATCGGTCGCCACCTGGCCTCGCGACGGAATCAGATCGTGTTGTCCACCAAACTCGGCTACGGCGTCGCCGGCATCGTGGACTGGACGGGTCCCTGCATCACCGCCGGTGTCGAGCAGGCATTGGGCGTGTTGCGCACCGACCGAATCGATATCGCGCATTTGCATTCCTGCCCGCGCGCCACGCTCGAACGCGGCGAGGTGGTCGACGCGCTGGAGAACGCGAAGCGCGCCGGCAAGATTCGCGCGATCGCCTACTCCGGCGAGAACGAGGACCTGGCCTTCGCCTTGGCGATGCAGCTCTTCGACGGCTTCATGGCCTCGTTGAATATTTGCGACCAGCGCGTGATCGACACGACCCTTCCCTTCCTGAAGGGCGAGGGCTTTATCGCCAAGCGGCCATCAGCCAACCATCCATGGCGGTTCGATCGCGTGCCCGTCGGTGACTACTGCGAAACCTATTGGCATCGATGGCAGGCGATGGGCTTATCCAGCCACGAAATGAGCTGGGGCGAACTGGCGATTCGATTCGCGTTGTCGATCCCGGGCGTCGCCAGCGCCATCGTCGGCACCGGCAGCATCGTGCACCTGAGTCAGAACTTGGAATGGGCAGAAGCTGGCGCGCTCGATGCGCGGACGATGCAGAGGCTGCGCACCTGCTTCCGCGAGCATGATCAGGTCTGGCAAGGAGAACTCTAGTGTGGCGTTGCAACCACCGCAACTCGAGCGTACGCGCCAAGGTTGAACACGTGTGCTTTGTAAGCGTGTGCCGTGTCCTTGACGACACCGGCAACGCATCCACCCATCACCCGCCTGCCCAAAGCACAGCAGCGTTTCGTGATGCAGGTCAGTGACTCGGCGCAAGCGTAAGCTGGCGGCTAGTCATGGCGGCTAAGTTCAAGCCAACAAAATGCCCGCTCATGAGCGGGCATTTTGTCAATCACAGATCTCAGGGGACTGATCCATGGTCGAGTTATTTCATCTCGGTTGGTGCGCCGATTATCTCACCTCTCCACACACCCTCCCGGCAAGGAGAGCGCACGACAATCTCCGCCATCAAATCGCCATCGGACACAACCAATCGCGTTCCTTCAGTCAAGACGATCGATTTTTCTGCAAGATCGTTAACCGTGCCCGCGTTGTTTAGACGCAGGCAGCCGTCCGCGTCTCTGTTATTGAAGTCAGCGTAAATATGCATATTGACTCTTCGATTAGAAGTTGCGTTCTGCCTTTGGAATCGGGTTGTCCTGCACCTTTAAAATGGCAGCGGCCTTTTCAGGAGAGAGCCCCGTCACCGTCGCATGATTCGGAGAACGACCTCCTGTCGACACGACATCACCTCCAGCGGCACGCACTTGACCTGCGGTTGTGACGCCTACTTGGTTGTGCCCAATATTCTGGCAGAGATCGCACAGCGAAGCTCCATTTGCACTTTCTGCAGAAAAGCCTGTGACTCCCTCAGGATGAGTGCCCGTGCCTTTTGCTATCCCTTCAGCGGAGTTCGCCCCAGCTGCTGAACCACCACGCACTACCAACGCGTCATCTCCGACCCTCGCCGCCGCTCGGCCAGCATCTGCCGCTTTGTCTGCTAGACGCGCCGCGCCAATCGCCATACCTGCTCCACCGGGAACGCCAGGCGTTGCGATTGCGACACCGTCAGCGAGAATACCCAGACCATCAACCACAGCAGAGCCGTAATTTCCCGCACTAACGTTTTCGTACAAACTCTTGCCACCCAAGATGATGCTCGGCACTCCGAGTATCAAGTCTTCAGCCCATCGTCCATCCGGATCAGTAAACCGATACGGATTGTTATTGGCATAGCTGTATCGATTGAATCCCACGCCAGTACTCGCCGGCACTGGATCAACGCTCAAGAACCTTCCAATCTGCGGATCAGAATAGCGCTGCTGCATGTATGTCAGCCCAGTCGCCTGATCCATCACATGCCCGGTGTACCCGGTGCCATCGACGACGGTCCATGCAAGGGCCTCGCCGTAAGGCGCGTAGCTGTTGCGTTTAGTCACCACGCCGCTGGCGTTGGTTTCAGCGACGATGCTGCCCAACGAATCGGTGTGCTGGTAGCTGATCGTTTCCGCGCCGCCGGGGAGTGCAATGGCGCGCGTGGCCACCTGGGTGTTGCCCAGGTAGATGTAGCTCAGGTTCCGGCTGCGGCGGGATTCGTGGGTGTACAGCACCTGCCCGCTCTGGCTGTAGATCCAGTACATGTCGTCGGCGCTGCTGCTGCCGACGTCGGTGGTCTGCACGCGGCGGCCCTGGCCGTCGTAGCGGTACACCTGCTGGCCGGTCACCTCGTTCAGGCGGTTGGAGGCGTCGAACACGAACGCCTGGCTGGATGCCCCATCCTTGAGGATAGTGTTGCCGCGGGCGTCGTAGCCCAGGGCGAACTGCCTGACGCCGGCCGGATCGTTGATGGCGGTCAGGCGATTGCTGGTCGGGTCGTAGGTGTAGCGGTACTTGCGCGAGCCGTAGTCGGCCAGGCGCAGGTTGTCCAGCGCGTCGTAGGCATAGGTCGCCGGCCCCCACTGGTAGAGCGAATCGGCCACGATCAGACGGTCCAGGCCGTCGTAGCCCAGGTCCCGCGAGCGGTTGTCGAGGCCGGCGGGCGTCGCGTCGGTGATGTGTTCGACATTGCCGTTCTTATCGAACTCGTAGGTGTCGTCCAGGATGATCGAGGTGCCTTTCAGGTCGCGGCTGCGACCGGGCAATTGACGGCTCATTTGGGTCGTTGGATTGATGGCGTGGTCCATCGTGTGGACGATGCCGTTGCCGTAGGTGAAGGTGCGAATGGCGCCGTTCGGGAAGTAGCTGATGTTGCTGGCGTAGGTGTGGCCGCCGGTCACGCCGACCTTGGTCGCCCGGCCCAACGCATCCGGCAGGTAGCCGACCGTCTGGCCATCCGGGTAGGTGAGTTCGCTCAGGTGCCCGTTGGCGTTGTAGCCATAGCCCAGGCCGTACAGCACCTCGCCATTGTTGTTCGAGGTCTCGGCCGTCAGCAGGCGGCGGTTGTTGTAGCTGTAGGTGGTGGTGACGATGATGCCGCCCGGGTTGGCGGCGGTCAGGCTGCTGACCAGGCCGTCCGGCTCATACGTCGTGATCAAGTCCGCGGTGCCGCCCGGCGTGCTGACCGCAATCACGCGATTCATCGCGTCGTAGGTACGCACGGTTTTCTGGCCGGCAGTGACGCTTTCGCGATTGCAGGCTGTGCTCAGCGGCAACGCCAAGCCTTCGGCCGTCCAAGTTATGTTGCCGGCCGCGTCGTACTCGATTACCGTCGAGCCAGACTCCGGATTGATGGTTTTGCACAGTCGTCCGTTCGCGTCATAAACGAAGGTACGGGTGGCAGACACCGTCCCCGCTGGAGGCGGTGGCGGCGGCGGTTCCGTCAATCCAGTGACGGTATACATGACTGGGCCGGATGACGTGGACGCCCCATCGTTGTCAATGGCGACCGCCTTGAACTCATAAATGCCGGCCGGTAATTCGGTCAGCTGCCGACGGTACGGGTCTGCCACAGTATCCGTCCAGACCAGCACGCCATTCGACCAGAACTGGACCGCGGCCACGGTGCCGTCGCTGTCCGAAGCGATAGCCTTCAAGAGAACATCGGCGGGCGCTGCGCTGCTACCGCCATCGGTCGGCGACGTGAGCGAGACCGTCGGCGCCGCATTGGTCGGATCCGTTGTCGCCGTGACCGTGACCGTCGCGGATGTGGTCGTCGCACCGCCGTCGTCGGTCGCAATGGCGGTCAACGCGTAGCTGCCGGCCGCCAGGTTCTCGTATGAATAGGCGAACGGCGCCGAGGTATCGGTATTGATCAACGCACCGTTGGAATGGAACTCAACCTTGCTGACAGTGCCATCGCTATCCGCGGCATTGGCACTGAGCGAAAAGGACGCCGGTGCCACGGCACTATCCCCGCCGCTGGGCGAGGTCAGCGACACCGTAGGGGCAGCATTGCCTGTGGCGGTAACAGAGACATTCACCGTACCGGAAGTGGTGACCGCGCCGGCATTGTCCGTGGCCTTGGCTGTCAGCGCATAGCTACCGGCCGGAACCGACGAATACTCCCAGGTGTACGGGGAAGCGCTATCGCTGCCGAGCAGCGTGCTGCCAGAATAAAACGCCACGCTGGCGATGCTGCCATCGCTATCTGCGGCATTGGCCGCCAGGGAAAAGCTGGCCGGTGCCGTCGCACTGGCACCACTACTCGGTGAGGTCAGCGAGACGGTCGGGGCGGCATTGCCGGTGGTGACCGAGATGTTGACGGTGCTGGAGGTGGTCGTCGCGCCGAGGTTGTCGGTGGCCACTGCCTTCAGCTTATAAGTTCCCGCAGGGGCCGACGGGTAGGTCATCGTATATGGCGCGGACGTATCGGTGTAGAGCAACGCGAGGCCGGAATAGAACTTGACGCTGGCGATGCTGCCGTCACTGTCGGACGCGCTTGCCGTCAAAGTCACGCTCGCCGGCGCCGAATAGGTCGCGCCCTCGGTGGGGGCAGTCAACGAAACTGCAGGCGCTACGTTTACGGCGCCGCTCGCTTGCGCCAAACCTAGCGACAGCAAGACGCAGAGCGCCTGAAGTTTGCCGTGATCGCGCGCGGCGCGAGCTACTCCGAGCTCCGTTGCAAACTGGTCCTGCATGCTGGTCATTCCTCTGAGTGTCATGTCGCTCTCTGCGGCCATCTATTAATGGGTCGCAGATTGTTGGGCCGCCGCAACTTTCCTGGTACGGCGTCATCACCTTTTCTATCGGACTAACCGGCAGGTCCCGTTCGGGTCACCGTAAGCGGTCGGCCGAGTACGTCACGCGTGATCGTCGTGATCTCCCCTTCCGGAGCTTGGATCAGCACCGGACGTCCTGTGTCCGGACTGTCGAAGGCTTGGTAACTAGTCGTGGTCGGGATCAAGCGCGGATTGGTAGTCTTCAACTGAAACCCGTTTAGATACTCCGAAGTGCTGGTTAGCACACCCAGCTCGGAATCCTGCAACACTTTGGTGACGCGACCCAATGCGTCGTACTCGGTCCTCACACCCTGAATCGTGTCATTAACGGTTGTCAGGCTGCCAACTGGGTAGCTGCTAAACATCAATCGGCCTGCAGTGTCGTAGCGATTAACTACAAAGCTCTTCGTTGCGGCGTTGTCAGTGTCTTCGCTCAACGCGAGCACCTGTCGCCATTGGGCGTCATAGTACGACGTTGTCTTTCCTTTGCCTGTCTGCACGACTTGCTTCCAATGCCCTGCCGCGATGCCGTACTCATCTGCTGCCACTGGAACGAAGCTGCCGATGGTGTCGTTCCAAACGACAGGGTCGCCCGAAGGATGGATTATTCGGCTCGGCCGGCCCATGCCGTCGTAGGTGTAACTGGTAGTACTGCCTAACTGATCTGTGGAAGATGTGACCCAGCCGTTGTCATCTACGATCGTGCGGGTAGGTCTGCCGTCGGCGAAAGTGAGGCTTTGCGCCACGCCGCGCCTGTAGTCTGAAAAAGTGGTGACTCTATTGTTAGCGTCGGTAACGGATTTCAATGTGCCGTTCGTGTTGTACGCCATACTCTGCTGCAAAAGTCCGAAGCTGTAATTGGCGGTCGGCAACGCGGTGGTGGCGTTGTAGGCGGTTTCACTGACGACCGTTCCGGTATCCGTGTTGGTCATGGACTTGACCTGTCCCAGTACCCATTTCGCGAGATTGTCCGAATATTGGACTGCATCGGTCTTCTGGAAGTTGATTGTCATGCCAGTCGACCACTTCTTGGTTTGCAGCGGTCGCGCCATGCAATCGAAAGACTGAACCGTGGAATTGAATGTCGCGCCATCAAGCGAAGTGCTGGTGCTGAGAATGGGTCGATTTTTTGTGTACAGCGGATTGCTCAACGGAAATGGATCCGTCCCCAGAGAGTCGGGAAAACAATACCCACCGGCACTAGCGACCTTTGTCTGGCTGGTTGTCGTGGCAACTACGCCACCACGCGTAACGGTTGTCTGCAGCAAGCTACCGGAATTCACCCCGTAGTCGTTGCCGAAGAGATAGGTAGTCACCGTTCCATCAGGAGCGGTAACTTCTGTAGTTGTTGTGGTGACACAACTCGTCGGTTGCGTGCAGGCCGAAAGATAGCTCCAGGCCGGAAAATACTTGTAGGTCCACCTGAGCAGTTGGAGACCCGGACCGGACAGTTCGCGCGCATAAATGGAAGCGACGCGATTCAACAGCGGTGCACCCTCCATGACTGCCATGTACTCGTAGCCAGTCGAGTTGTATATCGCAAACTCAAATTTAGTGTCGACACAGCTACCGGGTGCCCGGCTATCGCCATGGACGATTTCTCGAAATTTGAAGGTACCCTGAGCCCCCGACGGAGCGGTCATGGTGATCGACGCATAATCTCCAATGTCGGGATTGGCTGAAGACACCATGGTCCCCAGATTGATGATGCAGTGCTTTTGTAATGCCAGAACATCCGTCTCGCGGTCGGCGAAGAGCCGGGTAAGGGTACTCACCCCGGAGTATTCCCACTTGCTGTTATCGGGAAGCACCACGTTTTGCAACTGACTTCCCGAGTAAATGTAGGTCCAGGTCCTTCCCGCCGCCTCGATCGTGCTGATTTGACCCGACGCGTTGTAGTTAAGTTGGGCGCTGGCCAAGTCGTTGGACGCGATCGAGATTAGCCTGTTCGGATTCGATGAATCATAGGTATAGGTGAGGGCGTTCCCGAAACGGTCCTCGATCCGGGTGACCATCAGATAGGCTCTGAGCAACGGGACGATGGTTTGCGGGGATACTGTGTCGGATGATGGTGTCAGGTTGCTTTGGCTGGAGGTTCCCATACTGCCGCCGCTCATAATCGAGGGCTTGCGCTTAGTCGCCATCCAGTCAAACCAGTACTTTGTTCCGTCCGGCAGGGTCGCTAGAAAGCCCTCCGATGTGTTGTCGTTCTTCAGAGTGGTCAGACACGAAAATCTCGCGCCCGAAGCTGTCGCGCCGACGTAAGTCAGGTTGTTCGATGGAACTGGCGCTCCGGCCGCAAGCGTCAAAAGGCTTTCCGTGCCCTTTCCGGGAATATGGACCTTAATGCCACTGGCATAGGTCTTGGCATCGTAGTGACTGGAATAGAAGGGCCATAAACCCATTACGCCGGGCTGTTGGAAGGAGGCGGCGGAGCATCGGTTAGCCGGCATCCAACCGGTACGCGCGTCCCAGGTTGCCTCCATATAGGGAATGTCGAGTTCCCAGTAGCTTCCGAAGACATCCTTCTCAGGCTCAAGGCCACCAACCACCCCGCCCCAATCATCATTGGAGTCTCTCAACTCGAAGCTGCTACCGCTCACAACCAGCCGCCGCCCCACTTCGACTTTCAGCGCGCTGTTGGTAGGAATCGACACGTCCGTGAATGAGAAACTGGTGCTCCCTGTTTTAGGGTCGATCATCTCGCCGAAAATCTGCTCGCTCGTGCCATTCACGCCAGAAATGGATACGGGTTGTCGCGCGCTGAGCTGAGAAGCCACCGTTCCGGCGTGCGCGATCTCAATTGCGGGCGGCAGCAGTGCCGCAGCGAAGCAAACTAAACAGGTCGACTTTCTCACGCAGAAACCCTCTTGTTATTCCGCGAATGCTGTGGCGCAGTTTTCTGCGTCCAATGCATCGTGGACGGATACATGATTGCTTGAACTTGGCTGTGCGGAATTGCGTAGGAACTGGGCGCAGCTGCACTGAAACGTGCCCGGGCTCCAAAGCCCGGAACGCAGCCCATTTCTATTCAGCTGAACAGTTGGCCCCTTGCGACGAGAAACTCACACGCCCATGTCAAAGTCGCGTCTTCCTCGAGATGGCGCGCACTGTCAAGAGCCCTTAGCAGGCCAACTCATCACTTTGGCTGCTGTCGTTCTGGCTGCTGTCGTTCTGGCTGTTGGCTTTCCCCGTGTAAAGGATATTCGACTTCCTGTTGCGAAGCAACACGTGCGCCATGGGCATTGTCCGCTCGTCTGTGGAAGACCAACGCCGTACCAAACGAGGCAGGAACTCTCAATTCGAGCGTACCGTCCCTACGTACGGGGATCACTTCTCCAGTAAGGGCATCCCGAAACCGAGTAACGCCTAATGAGCCAGGCAACCTGACGGTAACCTTCGCAGCTGCCCTAGCATTGTTAGTAGCCGTGATCGCCCAAGTGCCGCCATCCTGCCGAGCTAGCACGATCACATGATCGTCGACGTGCAGGGGCGCGAGTAGGACGCCTTTGCGCAACACTGGATTGTCCTTGCGCATCGCGATCAGGCGCTTGAATTCGGCGAGTAGCTGCAGATCAGGCGTACCGCCCCGGTCCGCCCACGGATAGGTGGCGCGATTGAATGGATCCTCAGCGCCGGTCACGCCGACTTCGTCGCCGTAGTAGATCGCCGGCGCGCCGGGAAAGATCATCTGGAAGAACACCGCCAGGCGCAACCGCTGCTTCGCCTGCGCCACTATTTCCGGCGCATCGCCCTCGCCCTGGTAGCCGAACAGGTGCAGGCTGCGCGGCACGTCATGCGTGGACAACACGTTCATCAGGGCGTGGAAGGATTGCGGCGGATAGACTTCGCGCAGGTACTCGATATTCCGATAGGCCTCGCTGGCCTTGCCGCCGTTGGCGTACTCGATCACGGCATTGCGGAAGATGTAGTTCATGGTCGAGTCGAAGCTGTCGCCGAGGAAGAACTTCGACGCATCGAACCAGGTCTCGGCAATAGTCAGCGCATCAGGCCGATGTTGCTTGATCGCCGTGCGCCACTCGCGCCAGAAATCGTCCGGCACCCAGGGCGCCACATCCATGCGCCAACCCGCTGCGCCCCGGTCCAGCCACTGCTTCATCACCGAATCGTCGGCGCCGTAAGCGAATTCCCGAAAGCCGGGCGACGCCTTGTTCAACTCCGGCAAATCGATGACGCCGACCCAGCCCTTGTACTGTTTGTCAGGTTCGCTCTGGTTGGCGTCGAACGTGTACCAGTCGGCATACGGTGACTCGGCCTGGATCTTGCCACCCTCGAAAGCGCCCAGGCCGTCGTGGTTGGCGAATCGGTCGAAGTAGATCGAGTCCTGGCCCGTGTGATTGAGCGAAGCATCCGGGATCACGCGCAGCCCGCGCCTGGCCGCTTCCGCCGTCAAGCGTACGAAGTCTTCGTTGTCGCCGAAATGCGGGTCGATGTTTCGGTAGTCGGCCGTGTCGTACTTGTGGTTGCTCGCGGCGGTGAATAGCGGCGTGATGTACAGCGTGTTGGCGCCGAGCGCCGCGATGTAGTCCAGCTTTTCGATGATGCCGGCAATGTCGCCGCCGAAGAAATCGTTGTTGTGGACCGGGTCGGAACCATCGCCGGTTCCCGGCTTGTACGGCCGGTCCAGCCAGTTCTGGTGAAACTCGACCGTCTTGTCGTGATATTTGTCGACCCCTGGCTTCGGGTCGCGGCTCCGGTCGCCATTACGGAAACGGTCGGGAAAAATATAGTAGTAGACGGCATCGCCGGCCCATTCCGGCACCACGTAGTCGGGCCGATAAACAGTCAGCCGGTAGCGGCGAACGCTGCGGGCCGATTCAGGCTTCTCGTCGACCAGACCGACACCATTGGATCCCTGCTCCCGCGTCCAGTGCACCGCCTTGCGATTGTTCTGATAGACATACACCTGCCCGTCGATCTCCGCCTCAAAGTAATACCCATAAACCCCAATCTCCCCGAAGACATAACTCCCACCCCACCGCACCAATTTCCCTCCTGTAGGAGCGGCTTCAGCCGCGATAACTTCAGCCGCGATAACTTCACCCGCCATACCCCCATCCGCGACCACCATCCCCACCCGCTCCACCTCCCGATACTCCAGCACATCCTGATTCCCCTCCAACCGCCGCTTCTCGATCACCAGCGTCATGCGACTCACACCACGCAGCGCATTCACCGCAAACTCCACCGCCGTTCCCGCTTTCACCGCACCGAACGGCGAGCGATCCGCCAGCGCGCGCGAATCATGCGCCAGGCTCAGCGCGATGGGGTTGGTCAGCGGTTTCTCGCGTGGGTCGGCAAAACTCTTCGGGCCGATGGCTAGCGTCGGCTGCCCGCCAACGAAGGCAACGCGCAGCGTGTGCTCGCCGGTGAAGTGGAACTCCAGGTTGCGCACGCCGCCGGGCGCCGTGCCGCGGCCAAGTGCCAAAGCGGCGCCGGGCTGCACGATGGCCGCGCCGTCCAGGCCACCGAAGGTCGTCCCGTTGTCCCAACTGGCGTCGGCCAGCTTGAATTCATGCCGACCCTGCGCATCGACGTTGAGGTAATAGGCATCGCACACGTAGCGGAACGCGTACTCGTCCAGCGCCGCCCAGTTGTTCATGCTGCCGCGCAAAAAAAGCTCCGGCTGTTCGGCTGGCTTCGTCACACACTGGCTGCCCGACATCCCCAATCCCCTCCCTGCAGGAGCGGCTTTAGCCGCGAACCAAGCTTGCGCCACAACCAGAATGAGCACGATAAGCCAGAGGCGCAAGCGCGCGCGAGTGGAACGGCATTGCGGGAGTGGAGCTATCGCGGCTAAAGCCGCTCCTACAGGTGGCGGCTTTACCGGGCGCATAGTCAGGCGCTCATTGCCGGCGAGGGTTTCTTGTTCGCCATGGCGGTCTGAATGTCCTCAAGGCGGCGCCCGCGCGTATCGATGCCGCTCCTGAGCAGCATCACGGCCGAGACCGCCATCGGCAGCGCAATCAACAGGGCCGAAAGTGTCAGGTTGCCGAACAGACCCAACACGCCGCACAACGCGCCCAGGATGCCGCCGAATTTCGAACAGGCGGCGATGGTGCCGGAACCGGTACCGCGCAAGTGCACGGGATAGATCTCCGCGGCGTAGGGGATCAACATCGCAATCACGCCGCTGGAACTGACCAACAAGGCGGCCGTGGCGAGCACCATCGCCAGTTGCGAATGAATTCCCATCAAGCCCATGACGAAGAACGCGAGTAATGAAGCGGAAGTCAGGGCAATAAAAAGCACCAGGGCCTTGATGCTGCTCCAGCTATGGTAGAGCCAGATCACAACCCCGATTCCGGGCATCGCCAGGATGGCAGAACGGGCCAGCAAGGCTGTTGCCGTGCTGGCGTCCAGGCCCATACCTCTCAAGTTGGTCGGCAACCAAAGCAGAAATCCGAAATTGGCCAGGCCCCAGGCGATGCCGCAGACCATCAGGCCATAGGTAATGTTGGCGTGCGGCCCGCGCATCAACTCCCGGGCCGAAACCTTCTTGTTCTCATCCGCCGCCGCGTCGCCCGACTCCTCGCCGCCTTCACCATCGTAGACACCGGCGTAGCGAGTCAGCACTGCATGCGCCTCGCCATGCAGTCCGGCATTTGCCA
>JBAZBG010000012.1:0-2529 GCA_041671585.1 Arenimonas sp.
TCCACCACTACGCTGCGCATGGCCGAGGCGGCGTAGGCAAAGAAATGGGCACGGTCCTCGAACTGGGCGTCGGCGCGGCCGACCAGGCGCAGGTAGGCTTCATGGACCAGGCCGGTCGCGTCCAGGGTGTGGCCGTTCTGGTTGCCCAGTTGCCGGCGCGCCATGCTGTGCAGCTCGCGATAGAGCGTGGACAGCACCCGATCCAAGGCGACACGATCCCCGTCACGTGCAGCACTCAACCATTGCGTGATCTCGGCGGTTTCGCTCATGAATCCCCGGGCTCCCGTCTGCGCGGGATAGTGGCCCACACTATATCGCTTACGTGACAACTGTCACGCGATGCCGGTCGTCCCGGGCAATGCGTGGCTGGAGGCTATTTCTGGCAGTTTGCACACCAGGCCGTGGCCCGATTGCCCAGCCGCAAGCCTTGCAGCGGACGGCGACAAGTTCGGCACGGCTCGCCCTCGCGCCCATACACCTGCAGCTCGAGTTCGAAATAGCCGGGCGCGCCGTCCGGGTCGATGAAATCGCGCAGCGTGGTGCCGCCGCGGCGGATGGCGTGGGCAAGGATGGACTTCACGGCGACGGCCAGGAGGTGATAGCGCTCGCGCGATACCCGGCCGGCCTGCCGGCCCGGGGCGATGCCGGCGCTGAACAGACTTTCGGCGGCATAGATATTGCCGACCCCAACCACGATCGTCTGGTCCATGAGGAAGGTCTTCACGCTGGCGCGGCGGCCGCGGCTGCGTTCGTACAGGTAATCGCCGTCGAGCTGGTCCGACAGCGGCTCGGGACCGAGCTCCCGCAAGAGTTCATGGGTGCTGCCGGCCGGTTGCCAGAGCAGGCACCCGAAGCGGCGCGGATCGGTGAAGCGCAGCACCCGGCCGGAATCCAATGCGAGATCGACGTGGTCATGCGCGGCCACCGGCGTGCTCGCCGGCAACACCCGCAGGCAGCCGGACATGCCCAGATGCAGCAGGGCGCTGCCGGGCGCGGTGTCGAGCAGCAAGTACTTGGCGCGGCGGCGCAGGCCGAGAATTCGCTCGCCGGGAAGCAGGCGGGCGACTTCCGCGGGAATCGGCCAACGCAAGTTCGGCCGCCGCAGGGTGACCGCCGTCACGCGGCGCCCCTGCAGGTGCGGCGCCAGGCCGCGCAACGTGGTTTCGACTTCGGGTAATTCAGGCATGGGCGCAGGTTACACCGGTGACAATGGGTGCTGCGTGTTGCACATCCCGGGTTCAGTTAGACGCGGAATGAATGTCGGCGAGGAGGTTGCTTGCATTGTCATCTTCCGCCTCCATAATTTGCTGGTGCGATGGCGGACCCATCGGCTTTCGCGCACCCCATTCCTGGAGTTGTTGATGTCGCCTGAATTGATCGATTGGTTGCTGACCGGGCTGAGCCATGCCAGCTATTGGCAGATGGCCCTGTATTTCCTGGTCGCCAGTCAGATCACGATGATGACCACGACCTTGTACCTGCACCGTTGCGCGACCCATCGCGGCGCCGACCTGCATCCGCTGGTCAGCCACTTCTTCCGCTTCTGGTCCTGGCTGACCACCGCCACGGTAACCAAGGAATGGGTCGCGGTGCATCGCAAGCACCACGCCCGCTGCGAGACAGCGGAAGATCCGCACAGCCCGCGCTTCGCCGGCATCAACACGGTGCTGTGGCGCGGCGCCGAGTTGTACCAGCACGCAGCGAAAGACCAGGGCACGCTGGACAAGTATGGCAAAGGCACGCCCGACGACTGGATCGAGCGCAATGTCTACACGCGCTTTTCCACGCTCGGCGTGATCGCGTTGTTGTTCGCCAGCCTGGCCGTGTTCGGCTTGCCGGGTATCGCGATCTGGGCGCTGCAGATGCTGCTGATGCCGGTTTCCGCCGCGGGCATCATCAATGGTCTCGGCCACTGGTGGGGCTATCGCAACTTCGACACCGCCGACACCTCGACCAACCTGACGCCCTGGGCCCTGCTCATCGGCGGCGAGGAGCTGCACAACAACCACCACGCATTCCCCAGTTCGGCCAAGTTCGCGCTGCGCCGTTTCGAAGTGGACATCGGTTGGGCCGTGCTCTGGAGCCTGCAGAAGCTGCATCTGGCCACGGTGTTGCGGGTGGCGCCGAAGCTGGACGTGCGTCCGAACATTGCCGTGCCCGATGCCGAGACCTTGCGTGCGGTGATGGTGCATCGCTGGCAGGTGGCGACCGATTATTTTTCCACGGTGCTCAAGCCGCAGCTCAAGCTGGACGCCGATGCGTTGCCGCGGCGCCTGCGCAAGGCATTCCGCAGCGAAGGCCGCTGGCTCGATGCCGCGCACCGCGAGCGCCTGCAGGCGTTCGTCGCCGCGCGCCCGCAATTGGCCACGCTGATGGAGTACCGGCAGCGCCTGCTGGCGATCTACGAAATGAAGAGCGCCGAAGCCGAGGCCAAGATGGACGCACTGCGCGCCTGGTGCGGCGCGGCCGAAGCCTCCGGCAACCAGGCCCTGCAGGAATTCTCGTTGCGCCTGAAGGGCTATTCACTGG
>JBAZBG010000012.1:2629-14878 GCA_041671585.1 Arenimonas sp.
CAACGTGGGCGGTGATTAGCCGTCGCGGCGGTCGCGGACCAGTTGGTCGACGACGCCCGGATCGGCCAGTGTCGAGGTGTCGCCGAGGGCCTCCGGCTGGTTTTCGGCGATCTTGCGCAGGATGCGGCGCATGATCTTGCCCGAGCGCGTCTTTGGTAGTCCCGGCGCCCATTGCAGGTGGTCGATCCCGGCAATGGCGCCGATCTCCTTGCGTACCCAGGCGATCAATTCGTCGTGCAGCTGGTCGTCGGCCGTCACCCCTGAATTCAGCGTCACGTAGGCGTAGATGCCCTGGCCCTTGATGTCGTGCGGAAAACCGACCACGGCGGCCTCGGCCACGTCCGGATGCGCTACCAGCGCGCTCTCCACTTCCGCGGTGCCGATGCGGTGGCCGGAAACGTTGATGACGTCATCGACCCGGCCGGTGATCCAGTAATCGCCATCGTCATCGCGCCGACAACCATCGCCGGTGAAGTAGGTGCCGGGGTAATTCCTGAAGTAGGTGTCGATGAAACGCGAATGGTCGCCATACAGCGTGCGCATCTGCCCCGGCCAGCTAGCCAACAACACCAGATTGCCCTCGGCCGGCCCCTCCAGCACGGCGCCGTTGTTGTCGACCAGCGCCGGACGGATGCCGAAGAATGGCTTGGTCGCCGCGCCCGGCTTCTGTTCGCCGACACCGGGCAGCGGCGTGATCAGGATGCCGCCGGTTTCAGTCTGCCACCAGGTATCGACGATCGGACAACGGCCGCCGCCGACTACGTCGTGGTACCAGCGCCAGGCCTCGGGATTGATCGGCTCACCGACCGTGCCGAGCAGCCGCAGCGACGCGCGCGAAGTCTTCCGCACCGGCGCGTCGCCTTCGCGCATCAATGCGCGAATCGCCGTCGGCGCCGTGTAGAAGATCGTCACCTGGTGCTTGTCGATCACGTTCCAGAAACGCGAGGCGTCGGGATAAGTCGGCACGCCTTCGAACATCAGCGCAGTGGCGCCGTTGGCCAGCGGGCCATAGACGATGTAACTGTGCCCGGTCACCCAGCCAACGTCCGCCGTGCACCAGTAGATATCGTCCTCGCGCAGGTCGAACACGCACTCGTGCGTGTAACTGGCGAACACCAGGTAACCGCCGCTGCTGTGCAGCACGCCCTTCGGCTTGCCGGTGCTCCCCGAGGTATACAGGACGAACAGCGGATCCTCCGCGTTCATGCGTTCGGCGTCGCAGGTCTCGGGCTGGCCTTCGACAACGGCATCGAACCAGCGATCGCGCGGCATCTGCATGGCCACCGCGCCGCCGGTATGGCGCACCACCAGCACCGTTTCCACGGCCGTGGTGCCGGGCCGCCTGAGCGCTTCGTCGACGTTGGCCTTCAGCGGAATGCGCTTGCCGGCGCGGCGGCCTTCGTCGGCGGTGATGACCAGTTTGGAATCGCAATCGGCGATGCGCCCGGCCAGCGAATCCGGCGAAAAGCCGCCGAAGACCACCGAATGCACGGCGCCGATCCGGGCGCAGGCGAGCATGGCAATCGCCGCTTCCGGAATCATCGGCAGGTAGATGGTGACGCGATCGCCCTTGGCCACGCCCAGGTTGC
Organism: Arenimonas sp.; assembly: GCA_041671585.1. Lineage (GTDB taxonomy): Bacteria > Pseudomonadota > Gammaproteobacteria > Xanthomonadales > Xanthomonadaceae > Arenimonas. The sequence goes on from JBAZBG010000012.1 coordinate 4,219, forward strand.
GCAACGCATTGGCGAGCTGGCAGACGCGCGCATGCAGCTGCCGATACGTGATGCGCTGAGTTGTGGTGCCGGGATCGTCCGCTTCCCAAAGGATCGCTGTTTTCTCGCCGCGCTCGGCCAGGTGTCGGTCCAGGCAATTGGTTGCGACATTGAGCTCGCCGTCCTCGAACCAGCGGATGCGGAAGTCGTCCAGGGCGAAGCTGGAGTTGTCGATGATGGTGGGTGTCTTCAGCCAGTCGATGCGCAGGGCGATTTGCGCCCAGTAGGCGTCCGGATCGGCGACCGAGCGCGCGTAGTCGCGCTCGTAGGTTCGCCGGTCGATGCGTGGCGCGGGCGCAGGGATCGGGTCGACGGAATTGGTATTGGGCATGGCGGCTCCTCCGCTGCCGACTTTAACAGGCGGGCTGGGGCGGATGCGTGCGGGAGGTGGTGCGGGTGGTGGAAAGAAGAAACCCGCCTTTTGGGCGGGTTTCTTTTCAGAGCATTCGCGGCTGGCTTCTAACAGACGGATGTCTGGTCAGTCGCTCCTGCAATTGCGGGCAGGATTACTTGATCTTGCCTTCCTTGTAGATCACGTGCTTGCGCACGACGGGATCGTACTTGAGGAATTCCATCTTGCCCGGCGTGGTCTTCTTGTTCTTGTCGGTCGTGTAGAAATGACCGGTGCCGGCCGAGGAGTTCAATTTCACTTTATCGCGCTTGGATGACATGTGAGTTCTCCTTAGACCTTTTCGCCGCGATGACGCAGCTCGGCGAGGACGACGTCGATACCGTTCTTGTCGATGGTACGAAGGCCGTTGGAAGAAACGCGCAACTTGACCCAGCGGTTTTCGCTGGCGACCCAGAAACGACGCTCGTGGATGTTGGGGTTGAACTTGCGGCGGGTGGCATTGTTGGCGTGCGAGACATTGTTACCGCTCATCACGCTTTTGCCGGTGACCTGACAAATACGGCTCATACGTACCTCGATATCGGTTTTTTCACCCATGGCCCGGGTGAGATCGGCCCCGCGACCGCGGCGTCAGGCCGGGCAGCACGCGATTCAGGAAGGAAACCAGGCTGCGCCAGCGGGGTCGGAATCGCGTTTCCGGGGGCCGTGGCGGTGAAGCTTGAGCGCAGCGAGCCGGGAAGTATGGCAAAAGTGCCGTGGAAATTCAATGTCTTGGGGGAGGGGCCGGCTGGGCGGTGTCATCGCGGCTGAAGCCGCTCCCACAGAGGCCGCCCCTGCACAGGCAGTCAGTGGGTGGCGCGGTCGCGGTGCCAGCCGCGGTGCTTGATGTCCAGGTACAGGCTGTAGATGGCGGTGAAGCTGGGGAACAGGTTCTGCAGGACGCCGACGGCATCCTGCTTGGGCGAGAAGATAAAATAGCTGAGGGCCATCAGGCTGCCGACGATGCTCATGTACCAGAACGCCCGTGGGATGACCGGCTTGCCCTGGCGGCGCGAGGCGATGAACTGGACCAGCCAGCGGCCGCCGAACATCGTGGCGCCGGTCAGGCCGATCAGCTTCCACAACGTGATGTGGACGCCAAAGCCGCTGAGCCAGACGATCTGTTCGTTCATGCGCGCTCGACTTCCTGCGCCGCGGTGATCTTGCTGCGTTTGATCAGCCAGCCAACCCCGCGCAGGTCGGCCAGGCCGACCCAGGCGCGGTTGAGGTTGTTGTACTTGGACACGCCGGCCGAGCGCTCGCGGTGATTGACCGGCACGCTGATCGACTGCCAGCCGGCGCGTCGCATCAACGCCGGCAGGTAACGATGCATGTGGTCGAAATAGGGCAGGTCCAGGAACGCGGCGCGTTCGAACAATTTGATGCCGCAGCCGGTGTCCGGCGTCTCGTCGCGCAGCAGGCGCGAGCGGATCGCATTGGCGATCTTCGAGGCCCAGCGCTTGCTGCCGCTGTCGCGCCGCGTCACCCGCCAGCCGGCGAACAGCTTCAGCGCCGGCCCGGCCTGGTCGCGCGCATTGAGCAGCTTTGGAATGTCGGCAGGATCGTTCTGGCCGTCGCCGTCGAGCGTGGCGATCCAGGCGCCGCGCGCGGCCTTCACGCCGTTACGTATGGCGGTGCTCTGCCCACTCTGCGCCGCATGCCGGAGCACGCGCAGCTCGGGCGTGGTGGCCATCAGCTGCGAGAGCACGGCAAACGAATCGTCCCTTGAACAATCGTCGACATACACGATTTCGAAAGCGATGCGGCCGCGCAGGGCGACGACGATCTCGCCGACCAGCGGCGCGATGTTGTCGCGCTCGTTGAACACCGGCACGACCACCGACAGTTCGGGCGTGGTCTCGCCAGTCATGCGGCTGCCGCAAAATTGTCGGGGCTGATCTGCACTCGAACGCCTACTCGCTGCGGCCGCGGATCTTTTCCAGGATGCCTTCCAGCGCGTCCAGGCCGTGGTACTGGATCACCAGCTTGCCGCGACCGCCGCGGCCATGCTGCACGGCGACTTTGGCATTCAGGCGATCGGAAAGTTCCCGCTCCAGCATCAGGATATCGGCATCGGCTTTCTTGGCCGGCTTGGCGTCCTTGCGACTCGGTATCTTGCCCTGCGCCAGTTGCTGCGCGCGGCGCTCGACTTCGCGCACCGATAGTCCCTGCTCGGCGGCTTCCCTGGCCAGGGCAATCGCCGCGGGTGCAGCCAGGGTCAGCAGCGCCCGCGCATGGCCCATTTCCAGCTGCCGCGCCTCAAGCAGTTTGCGAATTTCTTCCGGCAGCTCCAACAGCCGCAGCAAGTTCGACACCGCGGCGCGCGAGCGGCCGACGGCTTCCGCGGCGTGCTGGTGGGTCAGGGAAAATTCATCGATCAGGCGACTCAGGGCGACCGCTTCTTCCAGCGGGTTCAAGTCTTCGCGCTGGATATTCTCGATCAGCGCCATCGCGATCACCGAACGGTCGTCGACGTCGCGCAATACCACCGGCACGTCGTCCAGGCCGGCCTGGATCGCCGCGCGCCAGCGCCGCTCGCCGGCGATGATCTCGAATTTGTTGCGGCCGATTTCGCGCGCGACGATCGGCTGGATCACGCCCTGCGCCTTGATCGACTCGGCCAGCTCGGTCAAACGCGCGGCGTCCATGCCGGTGCGCGGCTGGTACTTGCCCGGATGCAGGAGATCGACCTGGATCCGGCGCAGGCCGTCTCCGGCCAGTTCCGCTTCGGTGGCCTGGGTTGGGCTTGGACTGCGGCTGCCACTGCCGAGCAGGGCTTCCAGGCCGCGGCCGAGACCGGTCTTCCGCGTCGCCATCATGCAATCTCCCTCTTGCTAATCTTTTTCTCGTCCTTCTCCCGGCGGATGATCTCGCCGGCCAGGCCAAGGTAGGCGATGCCGCCACGCGAACTCTTGTCGTAACCCACGATGCTCTGGCCGTGGCTGGGCGCTTCGGCCAGGCGCACGTTGCGCGGGATGATCGAGCGAAACACGATGTCGCCGAAATGCTTGGTCAACTCCCCGGACACCGCGTTGGCCAGGTTGTTGCGCACGTCGAACATGGTGCGCACCACGCCGAAGATTTCCAGCTCCGGATTGAGTCGCTGTTTCAGGGCGTCGATGGTGTTGATCAGCGAACTGAGGCCTTCGAGCGCGAAGTACTCGCACTGCATCGGCACCAGCACGCCGTCGGCGGCCGCCAACGCGTTCAAGGTCAACAGCGACAGCGAGGGCGGGCAGTCGATCAGGATGTAGTCGTATTTGTCGCGCAGTGTGGCCAGCGCCAGTTTCAGCTTGCCCTCGCGGCCGGGCATGTCCATCAGCTGGATTTCCACCGCGGTCAGGTCGATGTTGCCGGGCAACAGGTCATAACCTTCGGCGGCGCGCACGATCGCCGCATCGACTTCGCATTCGCCAAGCAGCACTTCGGTGATCGAGTGTTCCAGATCGCGTTTGTCGACGCCCGACCCCATGGTCGCGTTGCCTTGCGGATCGATGTCCACCAGCAGCACCCGGCGCGGCGATTGCGTCAACGCAGCGGCGAGATTGACCGCCGTGGTGGTCTTGCCGACGCCACCCTTCTGATTGGCAATTGCGATGATCCGGGCCATGCAAGATTCCTGTACTGACCAACAAGCGACCGAAAGCGTGGCAAGCGGCAGGCGAGCTGTCGCTGTTCGGGTTCGGCGGCGTCCCGACGCTGGACCGGGTTGGCAATTATGCCGGTTCGGCTGTGCTTCGCGTTACCTCGATCAAATGTCTTTCGCCGACCAGGCCGGGAACGCGCAGCGTATGGATCGCGGAAAGCGCCCAGCCCGGCGGCAGTTCGGCAATCTCATCGTCCGGCCGGACGCCCTTCATGGCCAGCAGCCGGCCGCCGGGCGCCAGCAAATGGCCGCCCACGGCGATGATCCCCGCCAGGCGGTCCAGCGCGCGCGCGGTCACCACCTGGAATGCGCCCGGCTCGGCCACGGCTTCGGCCCGCGCTTCGAGCACGCGGGCGTTGCCCAGCTTCAGCACGCGCACGGCCTCGCGCAGGAATCGCGCCTTCTTGCCGTTGCTCTCCACCAGGGCCACGCGCAGTCCAGGTTTGGCGATTGCCAGTGGAATTCCCGGCAAGCCCGGGCCGGTGCCCAGGTCGGCGAGCTGTTCGTCGTCGACGAAGCGCGCCATCGCCAACGAATCGAGCACGTGCTTGGTCAGCATTTCGCGCGGATCGCGAATCGCGGTCAGGTTGTAGGTGTGATTCCAGCGGTCCAGTAGCGCCAGGTAATCGAGCAGGCGCGGCGCCAGCGAGGTCGGCAGATCCAGCGCGGCGAGGCCGGCTTCGAGTTCAGGGGTCAGGTTTGCGAGCGGATTCATCCGCCGCATTGTCCACCATCGGGAGCGCCCGCCGCGCAGGGACGCGCCAGTGTCGCGGGAGGCAGGATGCCGGGAGCGACGCCGCGCAGGGACGCGCCAGTGTCGCGGGAGGCAGGATGCCGGGAGCGACCGCCGGGCTAGACCACGTGCAGGGAGCAGCGGACCACGCGCAGGCCGAGGCGGCTGACCCGGCGATTGAGTTCGCACTTCAGCTGGTCGGGCGATGTGCAGTCCGGACCGAGCGCCTCGCGTGCTTGCGCGGCGACCCAGGCGTCGACCTGGTCGAGCGTCTCGCCCGCTTTTTCCGGCTCCATGATCTGGTAATAGAGCTCGGCTTCCTCGGCCCGGTCGGCGCCACGAACGTGCAGGTGGTGGCCGATCAGGTTGACCTCGGCGCCAGTGCGGTCCAGGCGCGGCACGATCCAATGCCAACCCGGGCCCAGCGTGCGCCGATAACGGCCCAGGCGGTGCACGGTCAGGACCCGCTGCGCCGGCACGCGGTGCAGGCCGGCAGCAGCCAGGGCCAGCAGCAACAGTGACAGCGAAGACAGGACCAGCAGCGCGTTCATGGATGTGTCCGGGGTCGGGTGAAGCAAATCATTCCGCAGGCGCGGGCCGCTTATCGTGCCGATCGGCACATTTCCGCGACAAAGTTAAAAAATTGTTGTGAGCGCCGTCACACTGGCGCGAATGTCTCGGGAAACGGCCCGCTGGCCTATCCTGAGGGCAGCTGGTCAGCCATTTCAGGAGCGTCGATGTCCCTTGTCTTGCTAACCGGCGGCGCCGGTTTCCTCGGCCAGCATGTTGCCCGTGAATTACTGGCCACCGGCGCCGATGTCCGCGCGTTGTCGCGACGGGGCGAGACCGATGCCGTTTTGTCGAAACTGGGAGCGCGGCCGATTCGTGGCGATGTCACCGATCCGACATCGGTGCGCGCGGCGATGGCCGGCGTCGATGCGGTGTTCCACACGGCCGCCGACACCAACACCTGGCGTCCCCACAATGCCGCGCAAACGCGGACCAACGTCGGCGGCGCAGCCAACCTGCTCGCTGCCGCACAGGCCGAAGGCGTGGGCGCCTTCATTCACACCTCGAGCGTCTCGGCCTACTCGCACCTGGTGCACGCCACTTTGCGCGAGGACGTGCCCGAGCGCGGCGGCGCGAGCTGGATCAATTACGAGCGCAGCAAATTTCTTGCCGAGCAGGCGGTGCGCGCTTCCGCCGTGCCGTTCATCATCTTGCAGCCCTCGCATATTCTCGGCCCTGGCGACACGCACAACTGGTCGCGACTGATTCGCCTGGTCGACACCAACAAGCTGCCGGGCGTGCCGCCCGGCTCCGGCGCCTTCGCCGACGTCCGGGAGATCGCCAAGGCGCAGGTGCGTGCGTGGCAGGCCGCGAAGTTTGGCGAAACCTATTTGCTCGGCGGCGAACACGCCAGTTTCCTCGAATTGATTTCACGCATTGGCGTGGCGCTCGGCCGACGCACGCCGAAGCGCAGCGCGCCGGCCTTCGCACTCAAGACCTATGCGCGAGTGCTGTACGGCCTTTCCCTGCTGACGCGACGCGTGCCGGAAATCACCCCGGAAGCGGCCGAGTTCACTTGTCACCACCTGCGCGTGGATTCGGGCAAGGCGATTGCGGAATTGGGTTATCGGGAAACCAGCCTGGACGACTTGCTCAGCGATACCATCGCCTGGATGCGCGCCGAGCGAATGCTGCTTTGAGCTCGAAACGCCCGCGTTAGCCTTGCGGCACGACCGACGCCGACCCTGGCTTGGCGTGCTGCCGCTGGTTGATTTCCATCATCGAGGCCGGACGTGCGAACAGATAGCCCTGGCCCAGCGTCAGCCCAAGCAGGCGCAGCTGCTGGCGCTGCTCCTCGGTCTCGATGCCTTCGGCCACCACTTCCAGGCCGAGCGAGTCGGCCAGCAGCCTGATGGCGCGCACGATCGCCGTGCTGCCGCCGCTCTCGCCGTACTGCAACGCGGCCACGAACGAGCGGTCGATCTTCAGGCCGTGCAAGGGAAAACGGTGCAGGTAGGACAGGGACGAAAACCCGGTGCCGAAATCGTCGAGCAGGGTTTGCACGCCGGCGGCGCGCAATTGCGCCAGGCACAACTGGACCTGGTCCGGATTCTCCAGCAACGCGCCTTCGGTCACTTCCAGGCGCAGTAGTTTCGCCTGCACGTCGTGGCTGGCCAGCAAGGCCAGCAAGCGTTCGCTGAAACCATTGGCGCGCAAATGCCGGGGCGACACATTGATGGTCACGTACGCGCCACGCGCACCCAGGGTGCGGATGTCGCAGCAGACCTGGTCGTAGATTTGCCAGTCGATCTGCGGCAGCGTGCCGGTTTCCTCGGCGGTGTTGAGGAAATCGGCCGGTTCCAGGCAGCCGCGTTCAGGACTGAGCCAGCGCATCAGCGCCTCGTAGCCGAGCACGGCGCCATCGGACAAGCGCACGATCGGCTGATAGTAGGGTTCGAATTCGGCGCGTTGCACACCGCGGCGCAGATCGCCCTCCAGTTCCAGCTGGCGCAACGCGTCCTCGCGCAGGCCTTCGTCGAACAAGGCGAAGCGCTGGCGACCGGCGGCCTTGGCCCGGTACATCGCCACGTCGGCATCGCGCAGCAGTTCTTCCGGCTGCTGGTAGCGTTCGTGCGAAAAGGCGATGCCGATGCTCGCCGAGGTGTACAGCTCCTTGCCGGCGATGCGCATCGGCTCCGACAGGCTGCGGATCACCCGGTCGGCGACCATCACCGCTTCGACCGGATCGTGGATGCGATCGATGACGATGGCGAATTCATCGCCGCCCAGACGGGCAACCATGTCCGGTTCGCGAATGCAGTGGCCGATGCGCTTGGCGGCCTCCTTGAGCAGCTCGTCGCCAACCAGGTGACCAACCGAGTCGTTGACCACCTTGAACCGGTCCAGGTCCAGGAACAGGACGGAAAACGCGTGGTCGGGTTCGGCGTGGAATCGCGACAGGCAGTTGCGCAAGGTGATCAGCAGCTGACTGCGGTTAGGCAGCCCGGTCAGCGCGTCGTGCAGGGCTTCGTGCTTGAGTTTGTTCTCGAAGGTTTCGCGCACCGAAATCTGGTCGCGCAGCTCGCGGTTGGTCACCGCCAGCTCACTGGTGCGGTGCTCGACGCGTTGTTCGAGCTCGGCGTAGGCCAGGCGCAGCGATTCATCGGCCTGCCGGCGCTGCAAGGCGTTGGCGATGTGCAGCGACACGAAGCTCAGCAACTCCTCGTCGCGCGGCGTGTACAGGTAATCGGGCGTGTAGCTTTGCACCGTGATCAGGCCGCGGGCGCGACCGTTGATCATCAGCGGCACGCCCAACCAGCACACCGATTTGGTGCCGAAGGAAATGACTTCGCCTTTGGCCTCCAACGCTTCGATGCCTGACCGGTCGGTCAGCAAGGGCTGCGCGGTGCGCAGCACGTACTCGCTCAGGCCGCGGCCCAGGCGCCGACGCTGGAAGCGCTTGTCGCGCTCGTCGACCGAGTAGGCGAATTCCAGCTCCTGGTCGTCGGCGGTCAGCAAAGCAATGTAGAAGTTCCGGGCATCCAGCAGCTCGCCGACGATCTCGTGCAGGGCGGCGTAGAACGCCTCCATGCTGTTGCTCGACACCGACAGTTCGGTGATTCGGAACAGTGCGCGCTGCAGTTGCTCGCTGCGTTCGCGCTCACGGACTTCCTTGCGTAACTCCAGCGTGCGCACTTCGACCCGGCGTTCTAGCTCTTCCTGCGCCTCACGCCGCGACAAGGCGCTGAGGATATGCTGGGCCACGTAACCCAGAAGTGCCTGGTCGGCCTCGCCATAGCGCACGGCCGGGTCATAGCTTTGCACCACCACGGCGCCGCGGACGATCCCGTCCTCCAGGATAGGCACGCCCATCCAGTCTTCGCTCTCCGGGCCTTGAGATTCGTCGCGGGAAACGTTCAGCTGCTGCACCACATCCCTGGACGGACCGCGCATTGGCTTGCCATGACGCAGCATGGCCAGGGTCAGGCTGTTGGTCATCTGTTCCGGCGACAACTCGTCCTGCGGATCGGGAACGGCCGGATCGTGGCTGTCGGCGAAATACAGGAAGCGGATGGTCTGCCGCTCGGGATCGAAACGCACGATGTAGAAGTTTTCCGCGTACATCAGGCTGCCGACGATCTGGTGCAGGCCGTGCAGCACTTCGGTGGTGCTGCGGTCGGAACTGGCGATGTCGCTGATGGCAAACAGCGCGCGTTGCAGCCGCTCGGCGTTGGCCAGCCGCTCGACATCCACCTGCAGGCGTTGCGTGTAGAGCAGCGATTGGCAGCGCACCGACAGCGGCGCGATCTTGGCCTGCCAGTCCGGATCCACGCGGCCCGGGTCGAAGCGCGCCGACAGCGCCACCCACAATCCGGTGTTCTGCGCGACCACCTGCATGACCTGCACCGAGCCGGTGGCCGGATCGGTGAGTTGTGCCTTGCCACCCTGCCGGCGCGCCGTGTCCAGCAAGCTCAGCGTGGTGGCGTTGGCAGCGACATCGTTGGAGGTATGCAGGCTGCCCGGATCGCTGGGGACGTGATTCCAGATCAGTTGCGCATCGTCCAGGCCGAGATCGAGCAGCTGCCGGGTGGCGATGAAGGCCAGGGTGGAGATGTCTTGCGCGGCCAGCAGGGAGCGGACGAAGGATTCCGGTTCGAGGGGAAATGCGCGGGCGATCTGACTTGCCATGCCTGATTGTTCAACAATTCCGGGTCACGTGATAGCGGCGGCGAGGGCGGCCGGACGGCCGCCAAGCATGGCTCGGGTCGAGGGGTGGCCGGGTTGCGACAGGATCTGCCCGGCCTCGCCCTGTTCCACCAGCCGCCCCTGGTCCATGACCGCGATGCGATCGGCAAGGGTCCGGGCGGCGGCAAAATCGTGGGTAATAAACAGCATGGCCAGGCCGCGGTCGCGCTTGAGGCGGCCCAGCAAGGCCAGGATTTCGGCGCGGTGCTGGGCGTCGAGGGCGGACACGGCTTCGTCGCAGACCAGCAGCGTCGGCTCGCAAATCAGCGCCCGGGCAATGGCGATACGCTGCCGTTGGCCGCCGGAGAACTGGTGCGGATAGCGGTCGAGCAGGTCGGCAGGCAGGCCGACTTCGAGCAGCGCGGCGGCGGCCCGCTCGCGTCGCGTCGCGGCATCGTGGCCACCCTGTATGCGCAGGGGCTCGGCGACGATGTCGGCCACGCGCATGCGCGGATCGAGCGAGGCATAGGGATCCTGGAACACCACGCCGAGCTTTTGCCGCAGTCGGCGTAACGACGTCCGCGATGCGGCAAGCAGGTCTTCGCCATCAAACACGATGCGACCCCGAACGCCGCGCCGGAACAAGCGCAGCAGCGCCCGGCCCAGGGAACTCTTGCCGCTGCCGCTGGCGCCGATCAACGCCAGGCACTCGCCGCGGTGCAATTGGAAATCGACCTGCTTGACGGCGTCCTCGCGGCTGCCTGGATAGCGCACCTGCAGCTGCGCCACGTCCAGCAGGCGCGCCCCAGGCGCGCTGGGAACGGCCGCCGGCAGCCGGTCGGCCGCCAGCAAGGCGCGCGTGGCTTCATGGCGGGCGTCGGCAAACACGCTGCCGGTCAGGCCGCCTTCGACCAGCCGGCCGCGATGCAGGATGGCCACCTGGCGCGCGTAACGGCCGATCAGCGGCAGGTCGTGACTGATCAGCACGACCGCCAGGCCGCATTCGCCGCGCAGGCGCTCAAGCAGCGCGAGCATCTCATCGGCCAGCCGCGGGTCGAGCGCCGAGGTCGGCTCGTCGGCGAACAACAAGCGCGGATTGCCGGCCAGGGCCAGCGCCAGCCCGACGCGCTGCCGCTGGCCGCCGGACAGCTGATGC
>JBAZBG010000012.1:14888-15201 GCA_041671585.1 Arenimonas sp.
GGAGGCTTTCGGGAGTCGGCAACTCCAACTGCCGGAACAGACGTAGCGCTTCGGTTGTGGCTTGCGCCCGGCTGCAGCCGCGCAGGACCCGCAGGCTCTCGGCCAATTGGCTGCCCACGCTGCGCAGCGGGTGCAGGCTGGCTTGCGAATCCTGCGGCATCCAGGCCAGCACGCGGCCGCGTAAGGCGCGGTGCCCGGGCGAAAGCAGGGTGATCGGCGCACCGTCCACCTGCAGTTCGCCGGTGGCGCGCAGGCCGGCCGGCAGCAGTCCCATCAGCGCCAGCGCGGTCAGGCTCTTGCCGCTGCCCGATTC
>JBAZBG010000013.1:0-14601 GCA_041671585.1 Arenimonas sp.
GCGCAAGCTCTACCAGCGGATCGGCATTGGCTATTGATTCGCGCTACCGGCTGGGCGGTCGCGACCTTTTCCTTGTCGTCCTGATCTGCCTGGCCTGGGCCGGCAACTTCATCACCTCGAAACTGGCGCTGCAGGAATTGCCCCCGCTGTTGTTCACCGGCCTGCGACTGTGCCTGCTGGCTGTGCTGCTGGCGCCCTTCCTGAAACGGCCGCCGGCCGGCCAGTGGCCGCGACTGATTGCCGTCGCGCTGTGCACGGGCGTCCTGCACTTTGGCTTGAGCTTCTGGGCGCTGAGCCTGTCCAAGACGATCGCCTCGCCAGCGATCCTGATGCAAAGCTACGTGCCGATGGCGACCCTGCTGGCCTGGTGGTTGCTCGGCGAACGCTTCCACTGGCGCACCGGCGCGGCGATCGCGCTGAGTTTTCTCGGCGTACTGGTGCTGGGTTTCGACCCCACTGTCCTGGACAGTCCGGCAGCGCTGCTGCTGATGCTCGTTTCCGCATTGTTCCTCGCCATCGGCACGGTGTTGATCCGCAACCTCAAGGGACTGGATCCGTACAGCCAGCAAGGTTGGACTGCGGTGATCGGCGTCCTGCCCTTGCTGGCCGGCAGCGCGCTGATCGAACCGGACATGCGCGCTGCGATCGCCAATGCCAGCTGGGTGGCCTGGGCTGGCGTTGCCTATGCCGCGGTCGTCGCTTCGCTGATCGGCCACGGCTTGTACTACGTGTTGCTGCAACGCCATCCGATCGCTCAGGTGACGCCATACTTGCTGGCGGCGCCGTTGCTGGCGACGCTGCTTGGCATCGTGTTCCTGCATGATCGCGTCGGACCGCGACTGTGGCTCGGCGGCGCGATGGTGCTTGCCGGCGTGTTGATCATCGGCATGCGCAACCTGGCCCGGGCGCGGGTGGCGCCGGTGGCCAGCGATATTTGAGGTGCTGGCGCGGGGTTGAAATTCGCGGCTGAAGCCGCTCCAACAGGAGCGGCGGTTAGGGTTTGGGGGCGTGTGGCGGGGTCCAGTCGTCTTTTTCGGTGGGGCGCAGGATCCAGCGGCAGAGGGCTGGCAGGAAGATGATCGCGGCGATCATGTTGACGATGAACATGAAGGTCAACAGGATGCCCATATCGGCCTGGAACTTGAGCACCGAGAACATCCACATCGCGACGCCGACCGCCAGTGTCAGCGCGGTGTAGAAGATCGCGATACCGGTGGTTTTCAGGGCGACGAAATACGATTCGGTCAGTGTCTTGCCCTGCAACATGGCTTCGCGCATGCGCGCAAAGATATAGATGCCGTAATCGACACCGATACCCACGCCCAGCGCGACCACGCACAGCGTGTTGATCTTCATGCCGATATTGAGATGCACCATGAGCGAGTGGCCGAGCTCGGTCACCAGCACCAGCGGCAGTAGCACGCAAAGTGCAGCCCTGATGCTCTTGAAGCTGATCCAGCACATCACGAGCACTGCGCCGTAGAGCAGGTAAAGGATGAAGCCCTCCTTTTGGCGCACGGTGTCGTTGATCGCCGCCGCCACGCCCAGGCTGCCGGTGGCCAGACGGAAGCTGACCTGGTCGGTGCTGTATTCCTCGCCTTTTTCCTGCGCCGCCTTCATCGCGGCATCACGGGTCTTGGCGAAGTTCGGGTCGTAGGCCTTGTTGTCGGCGCGGAATTTCTTGGTCTCGGCGACCACGCGGTCGATGGTCGAGCTCTGGTGGTCTTGGGTGAAGACGGTGACCGGGATGGCGCTGCAATCGGCATTGAGCATGCCCGAATCGGTCTCGAAGTTCTGCGTGGCCTGGCGCAGCGTGTCCTGGTCGCGCGGCAACACGCGCCAGCGGATCGAGCCGTCGTTCCAACCGGCGTTGACCAGTTTCGCCGCCATCGGCAGGCTCATCACCTGCTCGACGCCTTCGACGTTGCTCATGTGCCAGGCAAAGCGATCGATGGTTTCCATCGCCTTGTAGCTGGCAGTGCACGCATTGGGACCGGCTTCGACGATGACGTTGAGGATGTCGACGCCGAGTGCGAATTTTTGCGTGATCAGGACCGCATCCAGATTGTAGCGCGCGTCCGGACGCAACTCGGCGACACCAGCCTGGGCATCGCCAATCATCACCTTGTTGCCCTGCTGCCAGGCGAAGAACCAGATCACCAAGCCGAGTGCAATGACAGCCGCCGCCGGCTTTGGTTTACTGAGCCGGGCCAGCAACGCCCAGACTTTGTCGAACTGGGTCAGCTGGCGCAAACGGTAGGCGCGCTTGTTTTCGATGTTGCGCACCACTGTGTAGCTGAGCAGCACCGGCAACAGGATCAGGTCGGTCAGGATGGTCAGGCCGACGCCGACCGTGGCCGTAATCGCCAGTTCCTTGATCATCTGGATCGGAATGAACCAGATCGCACCAAAGCCGATGCAACCGGCGAGCAGCGCGACGGCGCCGGGCACCAGCAGCATCCGGAACGACAGGCGGGCCGCTTCGAGCGGGCCGACCGCGAACTTGGCGCGCTCGCGCAGTTCTTCGACAGAGCCTTCCTCGAGGCCGCCGAAGAAGATTTCGCCGCGGAAGCGATTGATCATCTGTTCGCCATGGCTGACTGCAATGGCGAAGATCAGGAACGGCGTCAACATGTTCATCGGATCGATGCCGAAGCCCATCAGCCGCAAGGCGCCCAGCATCCAGACCACCGACACCATCGCGCACAGCACGGTGAGCGATGCCAGCTTGATCGAACTGGAATACAGGAACAGGAGCAACCAGGTGAAGGCGATGGTGATACCGAAGAACTTGATCACCGAGGTCGCGCCGTCGCTGATGTCGCCGACCATCTTGGCGAAACCAATGATGTGGATGGTGATGTTGCCTTTTTCGTGCTTCTTCCGAATCTCTTCCAGCTGCCTGGCGATCTTCTGGTAATCGACCTTGTGCGGATTGGCCGGCGAATCCGATTCCGGAATGATGTCGGCCCAGACCATGGCGCCGGTCCAATCCTTGGCGACCAGGCGACCGAGGATGTTGGCTTTGACGATATTGCTGCGGATGCGCTCGAACTGCTCGGGCGTGCCTGGCTTGAAGCTGGGGTCGTAGTCGTTCGGGATGACGTTGCCGCCGGAGATCCCGTCCTCGACCACTTCGATAAAGCGAACGTTCGGCGTGAACAGCGAACGGGAGCGCGAATCGTCGGTATCGTCCAGGTTGATGACGTCGCGGGTCACCTGCTGCAGCGTGTTCAGATACTGATCGCTGAACATGTTGCCGTCTTTGGCCACCACCGCGACGAGTACCCGATTGGCGCCACCGAAGTCTGCCTCGTAATCGAGGAAGGTCTTCATGTATTCGTGCTGGAGCGGAATCTGCTTCTTGAAGCCGGCATCGACTTTGAGCTGGCTGGCGAAGAACACCATCGCCACCGTGATGACGGCGAACACCAGCAACACGACGGGACGGGCCCCGAACACGACTTTCTCGGTGAAGCGTTGCAAAGCGCTCATTTGGACTCCGTCACTGCAGGCGATACAGATCGACGCCCTTGTCGCCGACCAACACATAGCTGCCGTCCTCGGCCGGAGCAATTCCGGACAGGGCGGGCGTTTCACCATCGGCGTTCTTGTAAGTAGTCGCGGCGAACGGCGCATCCGCCGAAGGCCGGCTGAGCAAAGTTCCGTTGACGCCCGCCAGAACCACGCCGCCATTGTCCAAGGCAGTTCCGCCCATCAAGCTGGCACTGCCCTGGGTCTCCACCTTGCTCCAGGTCGAGCCCAGATCGCTTGTCTCGTAGACATTGCCGCGCAAGCCATAGGCGAGCAGATGGCCGTTGCCCAGGCCGAGCACGCCGAACATCGAGCCCTTGTACGGGAAGCCGAGCCGCTGCCAGCTTTCACCGCCATCGGACGAACGCAGGAAGGTGCCGCGCTCACCGACGATCACCATCACGCCGGGACCGGCGCTGGCCACGGCATTGAGGTGCGGATCGGATTCCTCATCCAGTTGCAGGTCTTCCTGGCTGAAAATATCGCCCTGCATCGGCGCGGCCGGCGCTTCCGGCGCTTTCGCTGCCGCAATGGCCTGCTTCGGGGTCCAGGTCGCACCGCCGTCGTGCGTAACCAGCATCAAGCTGTAGGCGCCGACGGCGATGCCGTTCCTGGCATCGGTGAAATAGATGTCGAGGACCGGAGCGCCTTGCAGCGGATCGTGATCGGCGGGGCGCGCCCCGGCGGCCAAGACATAGGGATCGCGTCGTTGCGTCTGCCAGGTATCGCCACCGTCGGCAGAATGGATGATGACGCCGTCATGTCCGCCCGCCCACAGCTGGCCGTCGACCGCGGTAATACTGGTGAGTGCCGAGCGCGTCGGCACCTCGAGTTGGGTCCAGGACTTGCCGTCTTCGGAGCGCAGGACGTGGCCGCGCTCACCGACGGCGAAGTAGCGGTCGGAAGTCTTGACGATATCCAGCAACAGGGACTTGCTGGCGCGAGGCAGGATTTCCGACGGTAGCGCCGAGGGATCCTCGGAGACCGCGGACTTCGTGCTGCCTGCAGCAGACCCGGCAGTTTGGCCGGCGGGCTCGGCGGATGGCTTTGTTGCGGGCGACGTGGTCGCCACCAGGGGCAACGTCAACAGAAGCAGCAACGGACCGATTTGACGCGTGCGGTGAACACGAAGCTTGGACATCAATTCCACTCCCGAAGAACGGCGGCTCGCACGCAACCGGGTCAGCCGCGCCCGGACTCGGGCGCGGCTGGTTTTCCTGGATTAACGGATGCCGCTGTCGCGAAGATTCTGCGGCGAGTAGTCGGCGGGCGTGCTCTGGAAGCTGAAGTCGCGCGGCTTGTCCTGGTTGTCCAACAGACCGCTGATATAGCGGCCGGACTTGAGGTCGTGATGGGTCTCAAGCGTGGTCCACAGGGTCGGCACTTCGTAGTAGTTGATCGGCAATGCTTCCGAATAACGCCACAGGGCACCTTGGCCGTCGTAATGGTCGATGCCCACGATCTGCCAGCTGTCCTCATCCAGATAGAACGTACGGCGGCTGTTGATGTGACGCTGGCCGGGCTTGAGCTTGGCCTCGATCACCCAGACGCGATGCAGTTCGTAACGGATGAAATCGGGATTCAGATGACCGGGACGGATCAGTGCACTGACCTTGGCCGCGCTGGAGTCGGCCTTGTAGGTGTTGTACGGAATGTACATTTCCTTCTTGCCGACCAGCGTCCAGGCGTACCTGTCCATGGCGCCATTGAACATGTCGGTCATGTCGTTGGTGCGCAGACCGTCGGAAGCCGTGCCCGGATTGTCGTACGCCACGTTCGGCGCACGGCGGACACGACGCTGGCCGGGGTTATAGACCCAGGCTTGGCGCGGCGCGGCCTTCGCGTTCAAGGTTTCATGGACCAGCAGCACGCCACCCGCCAGGCGCGGCGGAGCCAGCACATCCTGCTTGAAGTACAGCAGCGCGTTGTTGATCGACTCGGACGTATTTCCCGGCTTGTAGTACAGACCGAGGATTTCTTCCTGCAGGCGCACCAGCGTGTACGAACCGCCGGCTGTCACCGCCGCCTGGTTCGAATAGCTGCGCACCGACAGGCCCTTGTACTTCAGCTTGTGGTTCCAGATCGCCTCGTAGGCATTGTTGGGAATCGGAAACGGAAAACCTTCGGCGCAGTTCTGGATTCCGTCGCCGTCGGCGATCAGCTTGCATGCCGTGGCGTTGCGCTTGGTGTACTCGTAGGTGCGTTGCGGGAAGGAAGCGCTGCGCCGGGTCGGGTACACATCCATGCGGAACGTCTTGTACTTGCCGAACATCGCTTTCTGTCCGGCACCCAGCTTGTCCGCGTGCTGCTGGAAATTGGCCGGCGTGATCTGGAACAGGACTTTGTCGCCCGCATACGGGTCGATATGGTCCCGGCCCGCGCGGTAGCCCGCGGGCGCGCGGGTAATGCCGCCTTCCCACGCAGGAATCGTTCCGGCGGCGTTGCCCGCCTTCTCCGAACCCATCGGCGTCAGCGCTTCGCCAAGCTGCGCGGCCTTGGCGGCCGTGGTGCTTGCCTGGGCCACGCCGGCCGTGAGAATTGCAGCGCTGGCGAATGCTACCAGCGCGGATTTCTTGATCATCCTCATCGTCTGCCCTCCCTAATGGCTCAGAACGAATACTTGACGGTGAATGAAGCGAAGTCGCGGTCGGAAATCTGATTGAACTGTCCGCCACCGAAGAAGGCGGTGTAGCTCAAGTCGAACACCCACTTGTTGAGGTAGTTGGCTTCAAGACCCACGGTACCGGACTTGCGACCTTCAAGGAAGTTACCACCGGGGCCGGGTGTCGTGCCGTTCACGTCATGGTTGAACGCGATGCGCGGCGACAGGGTAAACGGCGTACCGAAGGCGCTGTTGTAATCGGCGCGGGCCGCGACGCGGTAACCCCAGGAGAACTGGGTCGGGAAACCGTCTTCCAGCGTCAGCGGATTGCGCAGGGCGCCAGGCAACAGCACGGTGCTCGCGGGGAAGCCAGCCAGTACGTCGCTGATATCGGGGCCACCTCCGGTATCGGTGCCTTCACCTTCGTAGCGGAGCTCCGAAGGCGGCGGCAGATCCCAGACTTCGGTCGCGCCGATTTCACCAACCAGGGCAACCTGTTCGGCGCCCAGGACGCTCGGGAATGCCTTGGTGAAGGTCATCTGCAGCTGCGACACCTTATGGCGACGATAACCGCGTTGGTCGGCGGAGAACGGCGATGCCGCGCAGCCCGGGTTGAGCTGGCTGCAGAAGCGGGCGGCGGGCGTGCTGATAAAGCTGTTGAGCGGGCTCAATGCCGCGAAGAGCAGTTCAACGTCGTCGACCTGCAAGGGCATGTTGGTGCGGTGGCTCAGTTCACCCTGCCAGGCCACGCCGCCCGGAAGCGTCGTGTTCCAGCTCATGCCGAGCATGTGGATGTCTTCCGGATATTCGACATAGAAACCGGCGGTCAGGCCGGGCGGGGTTCCGGTCAATGCAGCCGTGGAAACCGTACGTCCGGACAGCAGCGGCAGGCGGCTGTGGTAGTTGAGGAAGTAGAAGCCGAAATCGGTGTTACCCCAGTTCTCGGCGAACCAATGCACCGCCACGCCGTATTGGCCGTCGTCGCGGGCATTGCGGTTGGGCAAGCGCGGCACGGAACTGCGGCAGCCGATGGTTACGGCCGTCGCGCCAGCCAGTGAACTGCCGAGTTGGCTG
Organism: Arenimonas sp.; assembly: GCA_041671585.1. GTDB lineage: Bacteria > Pseudomonadota > Gammaproteobacteria > Xanthomonadales > Xanthomonadaceae > Arenimonas. The sequence continues at coordinate 7,211 of JBAZBG010000013.1, forward strand.
GAATACGGGCCGAGCAAGTCGCTGTTGAGGACGCTGCTGCCTGCGCCCAGACAGGTGGAGGCATAAAGCTCCGGATTGGCCACCGGCTGCGGCGAGGTGCCGAAGCCAAGCATCACGTAGGTGCCACCCGGGGAGCCGAAGTCGTTGGAGCTGAAATAGGTGCCCGACGGATCGACTTCGATTTCTTCGAACTCGAGCATGTACAGCGCTTCCATCGACAGGTTGTCGGTGAAGCTGAAAGAACCCCACAACATGTCGATCGGCAGGAACGCTTCCTTCAGCTCGGCACCGGCGACGCGCAGCTTGGAAACGTCGATTGGGTTGATGACGTTGATGCCGTTCTGGATGAAGGTGCTCTCGCCCCAGCTGACGGCCTGGCGGCCGACGCGGAAGCTGCCCTTGTGCCCGCCGACGGTGAAGTCGTGGTAGACGAACGCATCGAGCAGACGGAAGTCCTTGCCGACTTTTTCCCGCGCGATGTCGGTCAGGTCATCGCGGTTGGCGTTCTCGAAATCGTAGAAGTAGGACGCGCGGGTGAAGAGGCCCGAGTTACCCCATTTCAGACTCAACTCGGACGTGATCTTGATCGCGTTGGAGAACGCATCGTGCTTGTCGTATTTCAGGTCGCCGTCTTCGCGGTTGACCGAGAATCGACCCGGAGCCGCAATCTGACTTGCCGAACCGGGGAAACCGACGGAGCAGGGATTGCCAGGGCCAAGAACAACGTTCTGAAGGCAAAGAAGCGGGTTGAATTGCGCCTTGCCGATCAGATCCGGGTCCGCGTCTTCCGTACGCACTGAGATGCCGTAGCTGACGGTGGTGTCCAGACTGCCGGTCAGGCCGCCGCTCTCGAATTCGAAGGCTTGCGCCGCAGGAGCGGAAAGTAGGGCGACAGCAACGGCCGTGGCCAGCGGAGCACGGGCGAGCAGCCCGCGAACGGTTTTGGTGGATTTCATTGCTGTTGATCCTCTTCAGGGCAAATCATTCGGGGCAAAAGCGAAAAGCGGAGACTGCGGGAGAAGTTTGCGGTTGCCTCACGTGGCAGCCGACTGTCGGATTTCATCTGCAGACCCCTCCCCGGGTTCGACGCTCTACTGTACCCCCATATTAAAAGTCCGTTACGCCAAGAAGCAATGCCCCAGCGTATGGAAACCCAATTCTTTTCTTGCTGCATCGCAGCATGCTGAAAATCTGCTTATGGATCAAAGCGTCTCGGCCGATAACCGAAAGCCCGGATCGCCGGCGCGGGGTCCGCGACTTGATCGTTGCGCAAACGCTGCAACAGGCCCCGGTTGATCGTGGGACGCCAAAACCAGCCGGCCAACGCCAGGCCAATCCTGAAGAAGACGGTCGGAAATGACAGCACCCGGCAGCCCGGCGCATGCCTTTCCACCGCTCGTCGCACCATCGCGTCTACGCTGAGCGTCTCAGCGCCCGGCAGATCGTATCCGTGGCCGAATGCCGCCGCCGAATCCCAACAACGCACCACGGCATCGGCGACATCGGCCACATGCACGGGTTGCCGCAGGCCGGTGGCCGTGGCTGGCAACAGCACCATGCGGAAGCGGCGAGCCAGCTTGAGCAACGGCGACAGCGTCTGGTCGCGACCACCGCCATAGAGCAGCGTGGGTCGGAGCACGGTCACGGCGATGCCGCGCTGCCGACCCACCTCGAACAACTGTGCTTCGGCGTTAACCAGGCGTTGTGCCGTGTCGCGTTCGTTGGCATCGAGCGAGTGCAGTTTGTCCCGGCGCCCGGTCGAACCAATGGCGACCACCCGGGACACGTTCGGACCGGCGGCCACGAACCAGGCGACGAAGGCATCGAGCGGACCGAGGCTCAGGACGCAATCGATGTCCGGCGGAATTTCCGGCATTGCTTCCAGCGAGCCAAGCCGCCACTCGATGTCCCGCTGCGGTGGCTGCGAATGTCGCGAAATCGCCAGTACCTGGCTATTGCGTTCCAACAGGCGGGGCAGCAGCGCGGCGCCGATCTGGCCGCTCAATCCGAGCACCAAGCTGCGGCTCACGACGCGGACCCGGCGCCGCGCTCAGCCGAACGCAACGAATAGTTCGAAGGCCAGCCAAATCGCGAACGCGAGAATCAGCAAACCACCCTCGCGCCGGTGGATTTTCAGGTCGCCCCCCAGCACGGGATACAGCAACAGCGCGAAGGCCATGACAGCTGGCAGTTCAAGCGTGATGAATGATGCCGGCAGCAGCAAGGGTTGCATCACGGACATGCCGCCGACGATGAACAGCAGATTGAACAGGCAGGCGCCCAGGACCTGACCGGCGACCGCATTGCCCTGTCCATTGCGCGCCGCCATCGCGGCGGTGACGATTTCCGGCAGCGCAGTGCCGACGGCAACGATGATCAGGCCGCTCAGCATCGAACCCAGGCCCAGCGCCAAGCCGATGACCGGCGCACTTTCAACCACCAGGCGACTGCCGAAAAACAGCAAGCCGGCGGCGAAGGCGAAGCGGATCAGATTCTGCGTCAGCGCCGTACTGGTGACCGCGAAGCCGGCAATTTCTTCCTGCACTTTGGCTGACTCTTCACGGCCACGCAGAAACACGAAGGTGAGAAAGGCCGCGAAGCCGGCCAGCAGCAAGCCACCTTCCCAACGCGCGATGACGCCGTCGAGTCCGAAAAACAGCACGGCGCCGGAGGCGACCAGGATGAAAACGACCTGCGCCGCCAGCAGCCGCATGCTGATCAGCAACGGTGCAATCAAGGCGGCGATGCCCAAGGTCAGGCCGATGTTGACGAGGTTGCTGCCGACGGCATTGCCCAGGGCCAGATCGACGTTGCCGGTGCCGACGGCATAGGCATTGACCACCAGTTCCGGCACCGAGGTGGCGAACGCAACCAGCAACAGACCGGCAGCAAATGGCGACAGTCCGAATCGCTGGGCCAGGCCGGACGCGCCCTTCACCACCGAATCTCCCCCCAGCAACAACAGGAACAGGCCCAGCACGAACAGCCCTATCGCGTTACCCATGAGCGCTCCCTTGTTGGCATCCGGCCGTCATTGCTTCTTCGGAATATACAGGTCGGTAATGCTGCCTTCGAAAACTTCGGCGGCCATGCCGACCGATTCGCTCAAAGTCGGGTGCGGATGGATGGTGTGGCCGATATCGCCGGCCTCACAGCCCATCTCGATGGCCAACGCAATTTCCGCGATCAGGTCGCCTGCGTGCACGCCCACGATGCCGCCGCCGATGACGCGATGCGTAGCCTGGTCGAAAATGAGTTTGCTGAAGCCCTCGGTGCGGCCGAGGCCGACCGCCCGGCCGGACGCCGCCCAGGGAAACTTGGCGACGCCGACTTTGATGTTCTTCTGCTTCGCTTCGGTTTCGGTCATGCCGACCCAGGCAATTTCCGGATCCGTATAAGCCACCGACGGAATTACTCGCGCCACCCATTCGCGCTTCTGACCGGCGGCGACTTCCGCGGCCAGCTTGCCCTCGTGCGTGGCCTTGTGCGCCAACATCGGCTGACCGACGACGTCGCCGATGGCGAAGATATGCGGCACGTTGCTGCGCATCTGTTTGTCGACGGCGATGAAGCCGCGGTCGGAAACCGCCACGCCCGCGGCCTGGGCATTGATCTTGCCGCCGTTCGGCGCGCGCCCCACCGAAACCAGCACGCGATCGAAACGGCTGGCCGGCGGCGCCTTGTCGCCTTCAAAGCTCGCATGCAGTCCGTCGTCGCGTGCCTCGACGCTGGCCACCTTGGTACCCAGGTGCACCACCACGCCACGCTTCTTCAACAAGACAGCGAGTGGCTTGACCAGGTCGGCATCGGCGCCGGGCATCAGCTGGTCCATGAATTCCACCACGGTCACCTGGCTGCCCAGCGCCGCGTAAACGCAGGCCATTTCCAGGCCGATGATGCCGCCACCGACCACCAGCAACTGCTTCGGAATATCGGCCAGGAGCAATGCATCGGTCGAATCCATCACGCGCGAGTCTTGCCATGGAAAGCCAGGCAATTTCACCGGCTGCGAACCGGCGGCGATGATGCACTGCTCGAAGCGCAACCGTTGCTTGCCCTGCTCCGACTCGATTTCCAGTTCGTTGGCGGACACGAAACGCGCGCTGCCGGTAACCGAGCGCACCTTACGCTGCCTGGCCATGCCGGCCAGGCCGCTGTTCATCGTGCCGACCACCTTGTCTTTGTGCGCTCGCAGTTTGTCCAGGTCGATTTTCGCTTCGCCGAAACTCACGCCATAGCTAACCGCGTGCCGCGCTTCCTCGATCACTTCCGCGGCATGCAACAGCGCCTTGGAAGGAATGCAGCCGACGTTGAGGCAGACGCCGCCGAGCTTCGGGTAGCGCTCCACCAGCACCACGTCCATGTCCAGGTCGGCGGCGCGAAACGCGGCCGTATAGCCACCGGGGCCGGCGCCTAGCACCACCAACTGACAAACGATATCCGCACTGCCATTGGCGGCCGACGCTGGGACTGTCGCTTGGGTGCTGGCGGTCTGCGTCGGCGTGGGAGTTGCTGCCTGCGTGCTGGCCGAAGAAGAGGTCGTGCCTTCACCCGGCGCGATCGCCGATGGCCTTGTTGCAGGCGCCGCGGCCGCGGTCTCTTCAGCGCCCTCGAGCACGGCAATCACCTGGCCCTCGGACACGGTGTCGCCGACTTTCACTTTCCATTCCTTCAAGACGCCGGCGGCGTTCGACGGAATTTCCATGGTCGCCTTGTCCGACTCCAGCGTTACCAGTCCCTGATCCTTCTTGATGAGGTCGCCACTGGCGGCCAGCAGCTCGATGACGGGAACATCCTTGCTGCCACCCAGGTCAGGAACTTTTACTTCGATCAGCTTGGCCACGGTTGCTCCTGGCATTGTTGTTCTTCTGCGCCGCGTTCGCCTTCGTTCAAACCAGCAGTCTGCGAAGGTCCGAAAGCACCTGCGACAGGTACGAGGTGAAACGCGCGGCGGCGGCGCCGTCGATCACGCGATGGTCGTAGCTCAGCGACAACGGCAACAGCAATCGTGGCGCGAAGTCGCTGCCGTTCCAGACCGGCTTCGTCTGGGCCTTGGAAACGCCGAGAATGGCCACTTCGGGCGCGTTGATGATCGGCGTGAACGCCGTCCCGCCGATGCCACCGAGCGAGGAGATCGAGAAGCAGCCGCCCTGCATGTCGTTGGGGCCCAGTTTCTTCTCGCGCGCCTTGCCGCTGATTGCGGCCAACTCCATCGACAGGTCCAGCAGACCTTTCTGGTCGCAGTCACGCAATACCGGCACCATCAAGCCTTCCGGGGTATCCACCGCAATGCCGATGTGGAAGTACTTCTTGAGCACCAGGTTGTCGCCGTCGAGCGATGCATTGAAGGTCGGGTACTTCTTCAGCGCCGCAACCACGGCCTTGATCAGGAATACCAGGGGCGTGATCTTGACGTCTTTGTGCTCGTCGCCGAGTTTCTTGCGGAACGCCTCCATCTCGGTGATGTCTGCCTCCTCGAACTGGGTGACGTGCGGGATCATGGCCCAGTTGCGCGCGAGGTTGGCGCCGGAGAGCTTGTTGATCCGCGAACGCGGCTGCAGTTCGACCGGGCCGAACTTGCTGAAGTCCACCTGCGGCCAGGCGATCAATTGCAGGCCACCTTCAGCGACGCCGGCGCGTGACGGTCCGCCGCCGGCGAGCATGGCCTTCACGTGCGCCTGCACGTCCTGCTTGCTGATGCGACCGCCGCGTTCGCTACCGTGGACCAAGCCCAGATCGACGCCGAGTTCGCGGGCAAACACGCGCACGGCCGGACTTGCATATGGCAGGACGCCCGGCACCAGCGCGTCGGCGTCAAGCGATCGGGCCGCGGCCGCCGGGGCAACGGCCGGTGCAGCTGCGGGCGTCGGCACGGCTGGTGGTGGACCCGGCGGCAGCGGTTGCGCTGCCACCGGAGCAGCGGGCGCGATGGCTGGCGCGGCAGACTTCGTCGCTACGGCAGCCGGGCTGGGCGGCGGCGCCGAAACCGGTTTCGCCGCGGCGCCTTCAGCCTCGATCATCGCCACCAGTGCGCCGGTCGTGATCTCATCGCCGATCTTGACCTTCAACTCACGGACGGTGCCCGCGAACGGCGACGGCACTTCCATGGTTGCCTTGTCCGATTCCAAGGTCACCAGTCCCTGGTCCTTGGCGACCACGTCGCCGACCTTGACCAGCAACTCGATCACCGGCACTCCCGTGTCGCTGCCGATGTCGGGTACGCGGGCCTCCATGAGCTCGGTCATTGCTTCCACCTGCCTGAATTATCAAGGCGGCTATTGTGGCCCAAAAAAAAGCCCCCCGGGGAGGAGGGCTGGGGAAAACGGCGTCGCCACCGTAGTTGCGCTCAAGGCGCGTCAGTGCTTGTCGTGGTGGTCAACGCGCAATAGCTGCAAGCGCTTCCCATCCGGCAGTCGATACTCGATCTCATCGTCGAGCTCGTCGATTCGGCGCAGGCGTTTGCACATGGCATCGGCCAGCGGCTCCAGGGCATCGGCACGGGCTTCGACCTTGGAATCGAGCTCGCGTTCCATCCGTTCCATCCGCGCCTCGAATTCCTGCGCCTTCTCCTCGCCACCGAAGGCCGCTTTCAGCGCCGAGCTGATCGCGCCGCCAACGATGTCGGGCACGAACTGGGTAATGATCGGCTTGACGACGCCGGCCATGGCGTCCTCATTGAATACCGCCAAGGGCTTGGCATTCATCTCGCCGCGAATGCGCTTGTGGGCGGCTGAAAGTCGCGACACCGTAGTTTCCGGGTCGTTCGACAGGCCGCGCGCAACCTCGGTCAAGGCAGTGAATGCGATATCGACGGCTTCCACCGCAACCTTGCGCATTTCCGGAACCAGCAGGTGCATCTCGCGTTCCATGTGGCGCAGGCGCAGGTGGTCGGCGTCGGTCAGGGTGACTTCCCGGCCGTCTATAAACAGACGCCCTCCGCCGATGCCGACCTCGCTCGGCGTCCGGCTGTCGTGGGTGAACAGGAACGCACGGCGGTAGGATTGCACCGAATAATCGGAACGGATGTTACAACCGTCCTGGCGGTCGTTCCGGTCCGAATGCGCCTGCACCGAGCTGCCGGCCAGCAACAGGGCGGCCGTGAGGGCTGCGTACTTCATCGAAGGCTCCGGTGGCGTGGACTGTGTTGCAGTCTTGCACAGCCGCAAACGCCGACAACGTGCCAAACGATGGCATGACTATTGTCACGGGTCGGTTGGCCGCGGCTGTGAGCGGACGCGCCGCCCGCGTATCCTGTATAGCTTACCCACCTCGAGCGCCCGGCCTTGTCCTTGACCGATCTTGTGCGCCGGCGACCGTTCCTGGCGGTCGTCGCGCTTGCCTTGCTTCTCGGCCTGGCCTTCCAGGGCGCGCGCGGACTTTGGGAACCCGAT
>JBAZBG010000014.1:0-404 GCA_041671585.1 Arenimonas sp.
TCGCGCAGCAGGTTGATGCCGACCAGCACATCGAAGCGGCCCAGGCGCAGGTCGCGAATGATCTCCACGCGCTCCACGGTCTCGATGTCCGAGTGCAGGTAGCGCACGCGCACATCGTGCTCGGACAGGTAATCGGTGAGGTTCTCGGCCATGCGTTTGGTCAAGGTCGTCACCAGCACGCGGTCGCCCAGCTTGGTGCGCAGGTTGATCTCCGAAAGCAGGTCGTCGACTTGCGTGGCCACCGGGCGAATCTCGATCTCGGGATCGATCAGGCCGGTCGGCCGCACCAGCAATTCCACGATCTGTCCTTCCGTGTGCTCGTACTCGTACTTTCCCGGGGTCGCCGAAACGAATATCGCGCGCGGCGAACGGCGCTCCCATTCCTCGAATTTCAACGGCCGGTT
>JBAZBG010000014.1:414-14543 GCA_041671585.1 Arenimonas sp.
TCATCGACGACCAGCAAGGCGTCCGGCGGCAGGTAGTCGTACAGGCAGGGCGGCGGCTCGCCCGGCATGCGTCCGGTCAGATGCCGCGAATAGTTTTCGATGCCGCTGCAAAAGCCGACTTCGGCCATCATCTCGATGTCGAACTGGGTGCGCTGCTGCAGGCGCTGCGCTTCGACCAATTTATTTTCCCGGTAGAAATACTCCAGCCGCTCCTTCATCTCCGGCTTGATCGTTTCAATGGCATCGAGCACGGTGCGCCGGGTAGTGACGTAATGCGACTTCGGATACAGCGTGTAACGCGGCAGCTTGCGATACACCTCGCCGGTCAGCGGGTCGAACAGGGAGATATTCTCGATCTCGCCGTCGAACAATTCGATGCGCACCGCCTCGATCTCCGACTCCGCCGGATGCACATCGATCACCTCGCCACGCACCCGATAGCAGGCGCGGCGCAATTCGACATCGTTGCGCGTGTACTGCATTTCGGTCAGGCGCCGGATCAGCTCGCGCTGGTCGATGCGGTCGCCGCGCACCAGGTGCAGGACCATGCGGAAATATTCGTTTGGATCGCCCAGGCCATAGATCGAGGAAACGGTGGCGACGATGATCGCATCGCGGCGCTCGAGCAGCGCCTTGGTCGCCGACAGGCGCATCTGCTCGATGTGCTCGTTGATGCTCGAATCCTTCTCGATGAAGGTGTCGCTGGCGGCGACGTAGGCTTCGGGCTGGTAGTAGTCGTAATAGCTGACGAAATACTCGACCGCGTTGTGCGGGAAAAAGCTCTTGAACTCGCCGTACAGCTGCGCGGCCAGAGTCTTGTTCGGCGCCAGCACCAGCGTCGGCTTCTGCACCGCCTGGATCACGTTGGCGATGGTGTAGGTCTTGCCCGAGCCGGTAACGCCGAGCAGCGTCTGGTGCGCCACGCCGGCTTCGAAGCCTTCGATCAGGCGGCGGATGGCCTCCGGCTGGTCACCGGCAGGTTCGAAAGGGGCGACGAGTTCGAAGCGATCTGCCATTTCGGGTCACCGGAAGCAGCAAACAACCAGTATAGCGCCGGCCGTATTTACGCTCCCGCGCCGGTTCAGGATTTCCTTACGCGGAACGCCAGTGGATGCCGATATCGTCCGCGCCGGGCCGGCCCCAGGCTGGCTCCACCCTTCCAATGACGGCGACGACATGAACGCACAACGCGGCGTAACCCTGATTGAACTGATGATGGTCGTGGCCGTACTCGCTCTGCTGTTCGGCGCGGCGGTCCCTGCTGTCAGCGGCGGACTCGAGGCTGCTCGCGCCGGACAGGCTCGGGCGAGCCTGCTGGCCAGCCTCACGGCCGCCTCCGGCCGCGCCGCCATTACCGGGACCCGCGGCGTGCTCTGCCCGAGCAGCGACGGCGCCAGCTGCCTGGATTCACCGGACTGGAGCGGCGGTTGGCTGGTGTTCCTGGACAACAACGGAAGTCGGGATCTGGAAGGCGGCGAGCGGGTCGTCCGCGTTCAACCGCCGCTGGCAGGCAAGGTGCATCTGCGCAGCACCGTCGGCCGCACCCGAATCGTCTTCCAGGGCAATGGCGGCAATGCCGGCAGCAACGTGACCTTTACCCTCTGCGACGGCCGCGGCCCGAGCCGCGCCCGGGCGCTGATCATGAGCAACATTGGCCGCCTGCGCGACGGCCCGCCCAGCGCCACCGGCATCGCCGCAACCTGCCCCCAATAGCCCAACCACACCCTTGTAGGAGCGGCTTCAGCCGCGATTCCCCACTCCGCCTCAGCCATCGCGGCTGAAGCCGCTCCCACTCATGAGCAAGCATTGCGGTTGACGCGCCGGGCCCGATAGCCGAAAATTCGCGTCCCCGCCCGAATAGCTCAGCCGGTTAGAGCACTTGACTGTTAATCAGGGGGTCGTTGGTTCGAGTCCAACTTCGGGCGCCAGTAGTGTCAAGCAAGCCGGTAGTGACGCAGGCAGGTGCTGCATGCCAGCAAGCGATCATTTCCGACTTTGGATAGAGAAAGCCCGCCTTACGGCGGGCTTTTTTTCTCACCTGCTTGGCAGAATTACGGCGTGAACCCGCTCCAACAATTGACGAACGAGCTCGTAGTGTCCCAAGCCGGGAACTTGTTGCTGCCGCTGCCGATGCACACCGTGCTGCTATTGCTGTTGTCTGGATTCATGCTGGAATCGTCGCCGCTACTGTTGAGGAACGTGGCCCAATTGGCAGGGCACTTGTAGCTCAGCGCGGAGAAGCCGACTGTTACGGTCGAATTCACATTGACCGGATTGGCCGTGATCACCGTGTACTCGCCTGAAACTCCAGGCAGGTTGGGATTTTGCGCGGTGCCTACGGTCGCGGCGATTGAGTCCACTGTCGCTGACGACACATCGAAGTTGAGAACGTAAGGCATGTCCGTGACATCGTCGGCATTGGACGCCGGGTTCGGACGGGTACAGGAATTCTGCACCGTCTTGGTCGCGCTGCGGTTGTAATTGCCGACCTTGATGTTGGTGCTGCCACCGAGGGCGAACGCGCTGCCGGTCACGCAGGAGTACGGAGTAATTGTGGAGCTATCCGGCGTACAGCTCTTGAGGTCCGTACCGAAGTTGACCTGCGCGGGACTGCCGAGAGTCATGTTGGCAAGCAAGTCCGCACCCGTGAGCACCACCGTAAACGGCTCGCCGCCGCCGGAGCTGGTGGTGCCGATGGTGAATTCCTGCGTGTCGTCCAGATCCACTGACCCACTATCCGCATGGGCGGAGTCCGGGAACACATCTTGCGCAATCGCCAAGCCGGCGCTGCTGCGCTGGATAGTGGTCGTCGCCGTGATGATATCGCCCGAAGTGCCAGCGTTGAAAGTGGCCCGGCCGGAGACCGGCATCGCGTCATTGATGGTCTGGGAGAAGTCCTCCATCTGCGAAATCTGAATCTTCGCCTGGTTCGATGACGCCCAAATAGCGAGTTCGGTGGCATTTAGCGATGTGAAGGGCAGCAACTTGAGCACCGCCGTCTGCGTTTCATCCGCCGTGCAGCTTTGTGCGATGCATGCGGCCTTCGCCGAAGCGATGGCGGCAATCGCATCGGTGTGCAGATGATCGATATACAAGCCGCGAGCGTGCAGATACTGCGGATCCGACGTGTCATTGATACTGGCCGAACTGGGTGCCTGCAGCGCGCTGTGGCCGTTCACCGAAGTAGCGTCCAATACCGTGTTGTAATCGGTACCGTTGACGAAACGTTGCTTCAGGTAATTGATGACAAACGTCTGGTACAACTCCGCCACGGAACCGGTGCCGGTACTCGGAACCGCGTTGGCCACGGTCGTTGTCGGCGTACTTGCACCCAGGCCGACGGTGGCAAGCAGCCCGAAATGATCGTTAAACGGCTCGGCCGCGACGCGGAAGATACCGTCGACGCGGATCAGACGACAGGACTCATTGTAGGCTCCGCCCGAAGCAGTCACCGCGTTGACAAGGTCGGTATTCAGGAAGTGCGGGTGCGCCGCGCGCCGCGGATCGTATTTCGGCGCCGCTACTCCGCTGGGGTCCTGGTGATCGCGGCAACAGGACGTGCAAAGATCGCTTTGGGTGACTCCGCTGGAGGCCGCCGTCGAAACCGGAACGCCGGTGACGGTCACTGGCTCCTTGTACTGGAATCCGTTCCAGTACGTCGGACGATATGCCGTCTGCGTGCCTGATCCCAGCGTGCACGTGCACCCGATCACGGCGGTTTCCACGCGTGATTGCGCCTGTGCCGTGTCGCCGGTCAAGGCGGCGTAAGTGAGGATGTCGAAGCGGGTTTCAACCGTGGTCGAATTGTTACCCTGGCTCACTACCACCGGACGCGGATTAGTCGCCGCCGTGTCGGTACCGTTGCCGATCGCGATCGGGATGACGCCGGCGTCCGCCGATGGATTGGTGATGATCGATACGGCCTTTCTCGGCCCGCCCACATCGCTCAAGTCGAACACCGCCAGGGTGTCGGACGGATTGATGCCGCTGATCGCGTCCTCGACATCGATCTGGCGCGTCGCACCCGCAGCGTCGACCCAGCTTACGGAAACCACGATGCGCTTGAACTCCTTGCCCGGCAGGGCCGTGGACAAGGTGTTCTTGACGGCGGCGTCCGTGGCCGTGTCAGCTAGCGGCCCGGCGTATACACCGGTGTTGGTGTCATAGACGTAACGCTCGACCGTGACCCGACGTGAGTAGCTGACGCCACCGACGGTGCCGACAGTGGCCCAGCCAACGTCCGTAATGGCGCGATAGCAGGTTCCGCTGGGATCCGCCGGCGGATCTGCCGGAGCGGTACAGCTGGAGTCCGTCCCGCCCAAGCGCTCATAGGAGTCCAGGGACTCGATTTTTTCCTTGGCCAGGGACATTGCCGTCGTCTGCGACTTGGTGTCGGCGGACGAACGAATCAGACTGAGCTGCAACGAGGCGAGCGCCAGCAGGCCGAGCGACAGGATCACCACCGCGACCAGGACTTCCAGCAAGCTGAAGCCGCGCGCGTGCCGTTGGATAGATGGGGTATTCATGTCCACTCCTCAAAATCCGCCGCGGGTATTGTCGAGCCAGCTACCGGAAACACGACCCAAGCGCGTGCTTACCGGCAACTTGTCGCCCGGGCCGCCAGCTGACGTGTCCAGATACACGAGCGTCACGTTGCCGTGACCCGTCGCCTCGCCCTCCACGACCAGCGCGCCATAGATATCGGCATTGCCGGTGAAAGTTAGCTCGGCGGTCTTGTCGTCGCTGCGCACGAACAGCAGCCCGTAGAACAGAGTGCCGTTTATCCGGCATTGCTCGTCGAGAACGACGATCGCCGTGGCATCGGGCGTGCCGACCTGGCTGGGTAGCGTGCACAGGGCGCTGCCGCTGTCGGTGACGTAGTACAAACCGGCCGCGTTGGCGCCCAAGGCATTTAGTTCGGCGCAGGTGACCGAGGTGGCGTTGAGCTGATCGGGCTCGGTCAGGTTCCAGATCGCGCAATTCTCGTTGGTGGCAGCACCACAGTTCAGCAGAGTCGGGCCGGTGCCCGTTCCGGCAGTGGTTGCATTTGGTCGCGTAGTGTTGGCTTCGTTGGATACTCCGAAGACCCACTCGAACAGAGTGTCGTCGGATTGGTCGGCGAAATCGTCGATACCTCCGCCGGGATAGAATTGGATGTCCGGGCTGACACCGACGCCGCTGTCCCGATCCAGGATGTCGATATTTTCGCAGCAGTTCGGACTTGCGCTCGGGATCTTGCCCGACAACAGGTTGGGATTCTGCGCGTAGGCCTCTTCCGGCGAGCTCGCGTTGGCGACGGCCGGGCATTGGCAGGCGCCGGCACCGCTGCTTGTCGGGCACACGGTCTTGAACGTGCTCTCGTCGTTCCCATTGAGGAATTCGCCGAGTTGGCACGTCGAAATGCTGGCGCAGCTGCCGCCGCCCGAACAATCCACATCGGCGTCCAGCGGTGTCCAGATCGACACCGGGATACCGGTGCCACCGCCATTGGGAGCGGTGACGATCTCCACGTTGCCGGTGATGTCGACCGAGCCCGAAGCAATCAGGGGCACCGCCGCGGAGGAGCTGAACGTGTCGAAATTCGCCCAGGTTTCCTTCACCGCTCCAGTCGCGTTCTCGTCGGTCAGATTGGACCTGGCGATGAGCGTGACGGCGATTCGATTGTAGGAATCCGGATCGGGCGTCGCCCGGCACGCCGGCATGATCTCGGTTGTATTGCCGTCGCCGTCGGCGTCGGCCGCGTCAACGACCGTGGTGTCGAGTCGGCAGAGCAAGGCGTTGACTGTGGCGGTGGCCGGAAACGCGGCGGTGCCGCCCATGTTCGCGATGCCGGAGCCGGCGACGATCAGGCTGTTGTAGGGCACCTCCATCGAAGTGGCCGAAGTGCCAACTTTGTAGTAATACATTTCGGCGCGCCGGCTGGCGGTGGGCTCGGACATGCACGGATGCGTCGGAGTCATGGTTGCCAAAGAACACTGCGCCCATCGGCTGGTGGCGGAGGCGAGCCAGCCGTCGGTCTGTTCGGAGGCGATGTTGACGATGTTGGCCTTCAGGAACTCGCCACCGAGTCCGAGGGCGTATTCCGCGGCCTGGTCTGCCAGTCGCTGGCGGTTCTCGTTAGTCGCGGTCTTTTGCTCGAACAAGGCCACGTTGGCCGATGAAAGCACGATGATGGTCAAGATGACCAACACCACCAGGGTGACCATCAATGTGGCGACGCCGCGCTGACGGCGCGGGCCGATCATTGCAGGGAGAGGGCTGAGCTGGCGCATGAGAGTCACCGGAAGGTCTGGTTAAGGGGAAGCATCGCATTCGCCGAAGTCGGCGATGACCCGGATGCAGTCCGAGCGCACCTTGATGCTGCTGCGCACGTCGCGAGTGAAATCAGTAGTGCCGGCAATTCGACCGACCAGCGCGACATCCAGCCGGCGCATGCCCATCGAATTTTCCGCGTCGCTCATGCTGTTGCCGTTGTCGGCGATAGTGAAAGACGTGATGTCCAACTTGCCGGTATCGCTCAGCGGGCACCACAAGCTGGTGGCGTTACAGTCGGCCGGCGTAGTGCTGTAATCGACCGCGGCGCCGTTGCAGGCAGGCTTGGTGGTGCCCTCGCTGACCGCGTATTCGATCACGCCGACGGTGTTGCCGTTGATGGTCGCCGAGGCCAGACGCAACCCGCGCACTTCGCCATTGCCGACGTCGAGCGTTCCGGCGGTGCCGCTTGCGGTCGACGAACCGTTCGGGTAGGTCCGGTCGTAGGCATAGATGACGCAATTGCCGGCGCCTCCGCCGATACCCAGGCAGACCGTGGGCGCTGCGGAGGTGGCGATGCAGATCGGCGAGAACGGCGAAATGTTCTGGCTGCCCAAGTACCTCAGCGAATCATCGTCGTAGCCAGCGCGCTGCAAGTCGCGGACCGCGAGGTCGAGCGAGTTGCGCAGTTCCTGGGTCAGCCGGGTCGATTGCACATACTCGGCATTGCTCTTGAAGCTCGACATCATGAAAGCGACGATCGCAGTGGAAACGATCAGGCCTGCGGCCAGCGCGATCATCAGTTCGATCAGGCTGAAGCCCGCGGATCGCGACTGCATCTTATTGGTTCGGAGCGAATTCATTCGGCGCATTCCCGATTGACGTAGTCGGACATTTCATCCGGGGCACTGGTCGATTGGCAAAGCGCGCCGCGGCCCAGCCGATCGACCCTGAGGTTGAGCCTGTAACTCTTATGACCGGTCGGGCCGTTGAAACTGATGGTCCCGGCCATGTCCGGGTTGATCAGCGCGGTGCGTTTGGGTTCGATTACGGCGACTCCTGAATCCTCGCCGAGCGTTGGAGTTCCATTCAAGGTGACTCCGCGCCATTCAGCCTGGTCGGCGCCAAAAGTGGCGACGTCGCAAGCGCCCGCCGTTTGGCAATCGCAGGGGGTATCGTGGTCGAGCGCATCGATCGTGGTGGTGGTCGCGCCCAGGCAAAACTCCGCGCCGCTGCCGCTGACACCCACCTTGACCAACTGATTGCGTTTGGCCGCTTCCAGGCGCGCCTGGTTCCAAAAGCCCAGGGCCTGATCGCCAGCGCCGCGCAACTTGGATCGCTGCTGAAACGAGTTGAATGAGGGCAATGCCAGGACCATCAGCACGAGTATCACGGTGATCGTGATAACCAGCTCGATCAAGGTAAATCCGCGTATCCGAGGTGACCCAGACGCCATGACAGCCCTCCATTTCCTGTGGTCGATAGAACGATATTAACCGCCGGCGGGCAAGCGTCTGCCGACTAGCGGCAGGTGCGGGCAGACAAACAGCCGGGGGACGACTACGCAAGCACGAGCGCCTAGTGATAGCATCCTTATACACGCGAGGGGACCGGTGATGAAGAAGCAGCGCGGATTTACCCTTATTGAGCTGATGATCGTCGTGGCGGTCGTCGCGATCCTGGCTGCGATAGCCCTGACCAGTTATACCAATCAGACTCGGAAGGCCAGGCGTGCTGAGGCCAAGCAGGTTCTGAACGACTTGATCCTGAGACAGGAAAAGTGGCGGCACAACAATGCCACCTACGGCACCATGACCAACCTCACCGGCGCCGCGACGATGACATCGCCAAACGGGTATTACACCGTTGGCGCGATCACCTACGCGCCGGCCGTCGGCAACTGCGCGGGCGGCCAGGCAATCGGCCAAGCAAACAGCTACGTGATTACCGCGACTAAGGCCGGCGACCAGGCGGCCGACGCCAAGTGTGCGACCTTCGTGGTGTCCAATAACTGCGGAACCGTGACCAAGAGCTCTACTGGTACCGCCACCGACTGCTGGTAAGCCCGAGCTAGGCCAACACCCGGTAACACGGCCGATACTCGCCCACCATCTTCATCCGCCGCTGGTCGACGAAGGCGCGCAGCAGCGCGTCCAGCGCGAGCATGATTTCCGGGTCGCCATGGATCTCAAAGGGACCGTGCTGCTCGATCTGGCGCATGCCCTCCTCTTTCACGTTACCGGCGACGATGCCGGAGAATGCGCGGCGCAGGTTGGCCGCCAGCTGGTGGGCGGGCTGGTCCCGGTGCAGGTCGAGCGCGGACATCGACCGGTGGTTCGGCTGGAACGGGCGCTGGAATTCGGCCGGCACCCGCAGGGACCAGTTGAAGAAGAAGGCATCCTTGGAGTGCAGGCGCTGCTCCCGCACCTTGCGCACGCCCTGGACCATCACGCTGGCGACCAGCGCCGGGTCGTCGACGATGATCCGGTAGCGTGAAGTCGCCGCCTCGCCCATGGTCAGGCGCAGGAATTCGTCGATCTGCTCGAAGTACGCGGCCGACGCCTTCGGTCCGGTCAGGATCAACGGGAACGGCAGCGCGACGTTGTCCGGATGCAGCATCAGGCCGAGCAGGTACAGAATCTCCTCCGCCGTCCCGACGCCGCCCGGAAACACGATGATGCCGTGGCCCAGGCGCACGAAGGCCTCCAGGCGCTTCTCGATGTCCGGCATGATCACCAGGTGGTTGACGATCGGGTTCGGCGATTCCGCGGCGATGATGCCCGGCTCGGTGACGCCGATGTAGCGATTGCCGGTCCGGCGCTGCTTGGCATGGGCAATGGTGGCGCCCTTCATCGGGCCCTTCATGGCGCCGGGGCCGCAGCCGGTGCAGATGTCCAGCCGGCGCAGGCCGAGCTCGTAGCCGACGCGCTTGGTGTAGATGTATTCGTCGCGGCCGATGGAGTGGCCGCCCCAGCAGACCACGAGGTTGGGGTCGACATGCGGCCGCAACACGCGCGCATTGCGCAGGATCTCGAACACCGCGCCGGTTACGCCCTCGCTGGTGTCCATGTCGAACTTCACGCTGCCGTTGATCTCGATCGCCACGTAGGCGATGTCGCGCACCACCGCATACAACAGTTCGGCGACGCCGCGGATGATCTCGCCATCGACGAAGGCCACACCCGGCGCATTGCGCAGTTCGATCTTGATGCCGCGATCCTGCTGGTGCACCTGGATATCGAAATCGGGGTACTTGAGCTGCGCCGCACGCGGGTCGTCGGAGTCGCTGCCGGTGGTCAGCACCGCCAGCGCGCATCGGCGCAGCAGTTCGTGCAGGCCGCCGCTGGAGGCGTCGCGCAGGCGGGCGATCTCGTCGCGGGAAAGGATGTCCAGGCCGCCGCGCGGGGAGATGTGGACATTGACGGTGGGCAGCGCGACGGGGGCGGGGTGCAGCACTTCGGTGATCAGGACTTCGGTCATTTCCAGGCTTGTCGTTGTCGTTTTGGTCGGGATAACTTTACCACCAGCCTGCAAGGTCTGGCTGGCCCGCCCGCTGACGCCGGGGAAGCGCGCGCGATAGGCGCCCAAAAGAAAACGGCCGGTGTCGCCACCGGCCGTTTCTGGTTTTACCCAACCATCAGATCAGAACTCGTAGCGCAGCGTTGCCAGGATCGACCAGCGCGACACGGCGGTGTTGCCCTTGTCGTTGTTGTTTTCCTGGATGCCCGATTCGTCGGCGCGCGTGAACGTGTAGACGTACTTGCCGATGTCGTTCGGGCCGCAGGGCGCGTTGTTGGCGGTACCGTCGGCGGCGCAGACGCCGCCGTAGCGGGCGACGCGCGCCGTGGAGAAGAAGCCGAAGTCGTCGATCAGGCCCCACTTCTTGTTGAGCATGTTGCCGATGTTATTGAAATCCAGCGACAACTGGACCTTGTCGCCTTCGAAGAAACCGCGGATCTCCTGACTGACGCGCAAGTCGAAGTTATGCGTGAAACCGGCATGGAAGGCATTGGCCGGCGCCACTTGACCGGCGTACCGCTTGTAGTCCGGATTCGCGTTGAGCCAGGCGAAGAATGCAGTCTCCATCGCCGCCCCACCGGTGAACACAACATCGCCGGGACCCGCTGGAATGTAGAACAGGTCGTTGGTGGTGCTGGTGCCGTCGCCATTCATGTCGTTGGCGAACACGAGGCTGTACGGACGGCCCGAACGGCCTTCATAGATCAAGCCGACCCGGGTTTTGTAATCACCGAAGAAGGCGTGCTCCCAGTTCAGCGTACCGGTGAAGCGATTACGAATTGCGTAACGCGAGTCGCGAACCACGTTTTCGTTGGCGTTGAAGATCGGCGTACCGTTCCAGTTCGACGCGTTGATCGAGCTCGTCAACGGGCTGACTTCCTCAGCGTCGGTGAACGTGTAGGCGGCCGACCAGGCCCAGCCGTTCTGCATCGGGCGGTCGAGGCCGACGGTGAACTGCGTGCTTTCACCCTTGTCGGTGTTGCGCAGCAACAACACGTCGCCTACGCCGTCCGGGCGCAGGTAGCGGGAACTGCTCGTTCCAGCGATACCGGTGGCCGCGATGACGGACGGTTTCCAGAACAAATCTCGACCGTCCGGACCGGTCATGGTCGGGCCCTGACCAGCAGCGTTGTACAAATCGAGGCGCTCGATATAGATCGCGTCCTTGACCCTGGTCTTCAGGAACTCGGCCGAAAACACGACGCCATACCAGGGCAGCTCATGTTCGAACGCGAGGTTGGCCTTCCAGGAAGAAGGCTGGGCGAGACCGGGCTCGAGGATGTCGACGTTCTGACGCGCGCAACTCGGTTTCGTCGCGACCGGGAAGCACAGTGGGTCCGGCGCCGGGGCGTACGGCGGATCGATATCCGGGGTGAAGATCGCGCCCTGATTGCGCAGGTCGAATTCGAGATAGTTCAGGCCAGTGTTCTGGTAGATGCCCGCCATCCACACGTTCGGCGAGGCACCCTGGAACAGGCCGATGCCGCCGCGCAGTTGCGTCGGACGATCGGTGTCAAAGGTATAGTTGAAACCCGCACGCGGCTGAAACAGGGACGCATCCAGCACGTTGGTATTGTCGTAACCGTAGATATTCTCGATGAACGTGTTGTGTTTCGGCTGCGCGTCGTACGACGGCTTGTCCCAGCGCACGCCCAGCGTCAGCGTCAGGTTGTCGTTGACGGTCCAGGTGTCCTGCAGGAACAGGGCGGTGTTGGACTGCGAGTACTCTGCCGGAATGTCGTCCAGGCTGCCGCCGGGCAACGGAACGCGCACGATGTAGCGGGTCGGCGTGCCGGCGATGAATCCGTCCAGATCGGCGAACTCGTAAGCGCCGTTCACGTTGCGACCGAAGAAGTTGACGATGTCGTTCTTCTCGTATTCGAAACCACCCTTCACTACATGGTCGCCGACGTACCAGTTGGCGGCGCCAAAGGCGCTGTCCTGATTGGTGTCGATGACGTTGATGTGGCTGTTCTGCTCGGTGCCGATGTAGATCGAGTCGCCGTCGTAGCCCTGGATGCGAATTTGCGGCAGGTTCGAGAACGTGTCGCGGATCGCGCTGTAGCCGCGATTGGACAACTTGAATTCGGTCGAGAACGACTCGTTCCAATCGCTGAAGACCTGCAGGACGGTGCTGTCGTAGGATTTCGCCTGCGCATACCAGAAACTGCTCAATGAAATCGAGTCATCGTCCAACTGCGGGAAGCGAACGACGGACTGGTCGGTCTCGCTGTAGCGCAGCGATGCGCGATGGCTCTCATTGATGTTCCAGTCGAGCTTGATCGCCTTTTCTTCGATCTCGGTATCGGCGCTCGCCGGGTTCAGGTCGCCAGCCTCGAAACCGTACGCGGAAGCGGCGTTCTGCACGTCGGTGATGTCCGCGCTGGTGATGGTGCCTGCACCGATCGGCGTGTTGCCCAGACCCACGCCTGGCGATTTACGGATGTATTTCTCGTAGTTGGCGAAGAAGAACAAGCGGTCCTTCAGCAGGGGACCGCCGAAGGTGGCGCCGTAGGTGGTTTCGGACTCGAAGCCGTTGAACTCGACGCCGCGCAGATCCTTGCGCACCCAGTCCTTGTCTCGGAACGCGTAAAAAAGCGTACCGTGGTACTCGTTGGTGCCCGACTTGGTCACTGCGTTGACGATTGCACCCACGCCGCCGGCAATAGTCACGTCGTAATCGGCAACGCCAACGTTGATCGCTTCGATGGCATCAATGGAAACCGGCTGGCGCTCGGTCGGAAGGTTGTTCGACTCCAGGCCGAACGGGTCGCTGACGCCGACGCCGTCGATCTTGATCGAGTTGTAGCGGCTGTTCTGGCCGCTCGCGGAGATCGCGCCGTCAGCCTTGCTGATCTGGGTAACGCGCGGATCAAGGCGAATGTAATCCTGGATGTTTCGCGTAGCGGACGGCAGGCCCTCGATCTTCTCGCGGGACACGTTGGTGCCGGTGCCCATCTTGGTCGGACTGAACACGCTTTCGATCGACGTTCCAACGACCTGGACGGTCGCCAATGCCGCCGCGTCATCGAGCCTGGCGTCGACGTTATTGGTTTCGGCCAGCTGCAGGTAGACGCCCTCGCGCTTCTCGGTCTTGCCGTCCTTGGTGATGGTGATCGTGTACGGGCCGCCGACGCGCAAGCCGCGCGAGATGTAGCGGCCGTCCGCGCCCGTGGTCGCCTGGCTGACGGTGCCTGATTCGGTATGGACGATGGTTACCTGCGCGCCGGCGACCGGCTGGCCGGCAGCGTCGCTGACCGTACCGCCGACAGCGGAAGAGGTGTTCTGCGCGAACGCCGGTGCGGCGGCAAGTGCGATGGCCAGGCCAAGGGCGAGCTTCGAGAGCCGGACCCGATTGCGATTGATCATGGTGGTTACCCTGAGTAGAGAATTATGGAAATGCCGTCGGTCGCTGCCGGCGTCCTGCCAGCGCGTCCGTGTGCGGCGTCCTGCCGCAGTGAGTCAAAACGCCCGCGAGCGGGCGTTGGAAAAGCAGTCACTTGGCATTGCCCGGTCCCCGGTCAAAAGACGACCCTGGGCAATAACAAGACTTTAACACGGTAGCTGGGGGGTGTGACAGTGAGGTGACAGGGGAGATATCTGGCGGGGTTTATCGCGGCTAAAGCCGCTCCTACGGGGAGCCCGGTTAGGGGGCGTTGAGGTAGGTGGCGACGCCGTCCATCAGCATTTGTACGGAGATGGCGACGAGCAGCATGCCCATGAGGCGCTCGATGGCGATCAGGAACGGGCGGCCCAGAATCTTGTAGAGGTAGGTGGCGGAAAACAGGATGACGGCCGTGCCCAGCCAGGCGATCAACAGGGCCAGGCTCCAGTCGCCCATGCGCTCGGGCTCCTGGCTGCCGAGCAGCATCACCGAGGCCATGCCGGACGGGCCAGCGACCAATGGGATCGCCATGGGCACGATGAAGGGCTCGCCCTCGGCCCCATCGCCAAACATCCCTTCCGGACTCGGGAAAATCATCTTGATGCCAATCAGGAACAACACGATACCGCCAGCGATCGACACCGATTCCTGGCGCAGGTGCATCGCTTGCAACACGTAGATCCCGCCCCACAGGAAGGCGAACAGCACCCCGAGCGCGATCAGCAGCTCGCGCATCAGCACGATGCGTCGGCGCGCCGCGGGCAAGGGCTTGAGCAAACTCAGGAACACCGGGATGTTGCCCAGCGGATCGAGAATCAGGAACAGCAGCAGCGCTGCCGAGATGGTGGTCATGAGGTACCGGCAGCTGCCGTGAGCACCTGGCCGCGGCGGTCGATGCCGGCGGCCGACAGCAGGTGTACGCAGGCGTTGGCGTAGCGCGTCGGCATCGGGACGCGGGAAGCGGCCTCCTCGA